>CAZNRV010000029.1:0-3979 GCA_964575495.1 uncultured bacterium | reverse complement strand
AAAGAAAACAAGACAGACTTCCTTTCCGAAAGGCGGTCATGGCTACCGCCCATAAACTTATCAGAGTTATCTTCGCCTTGCTTTCTCATAGGTCCTATTTCCAAACTAAGGAGAATTCTTTATAGTTGACTCCTTTTTATTTTGAGATAACAAATCTGACTGGCTGGCTTTTCCCAAAAACAAGGAAATATGTCCCTGCCCGGAGCTCGCTGATATCCGCCATCAGTTCATTTTTGCCCGCATCAACCTCAATATCTCTAACCAGCCTGCCCGTAACATCACAAATCAGCAGCCTTTCGTTCTGACTTATCATACTGCCGAAAACAATTCTGAGACTTTTCCCTGCCGGATTGGGCGCAATCCGAAGGAGACCGGGGACCGGCGACCGAATTCCGTCCTCGGTTTTCTGTCTTTCCTGTTCTACTCCGGTCGGATTGCCGATAAAGAATGGGCGCGGTGTGATTGCTGAATATGCCTCTGCCCCCTTAAAAATGGTATATCTGATATAACAGTCACGCGCACTGACCGTTTCCGGTAGCACCCATTGAAACCTGCCATTATTGGCCAGACTGTCCGCAATCAATTGCCAGGGACCAGCCGAACCGGTAGTGGAAAGTTCCAGCCTAACCCGGGTTGATTCCGCTCCTGGTGCTTCACTCCACCAGTCAATAAACTGCACCGATGAGTTCCAAAACCGCTCGCCACCACGCGGGAAAACCGGAAAGATGCGCAAACTCTCTTTGGGCGTTGTCTCCCGGTAGGCATGGGCATAGTTGCGGTAATTGGGCCAGGTTCCCTCTTGAATGATAATTGCCATATCCGGCCTGCCATTGTGGTCAAAGTCTGCACCGGTGCGGAATGCCCGATAGGTTCCGGGTGAATTCGTGGTAATGTCCGCTCCCTGGGTCCAGTTGCCCTGACCATCGCCCAGCCAGATGGTCAGATGACTGCCGCCAACCGCACCAACATCAACAAAACCATCACCGTTCATATCACACAACTGGGTGCCCTCATAGCCGCCACTTGCCGGCAGCCCGTTAGAAAAATTCTGCCAGACCTCTGCCGAGTCGTTATAAACCCAGACCTCAACTCCGCCCGCGCTGTTGCAGAAGGCAACATCAAAACCGCCGTCATTGTCAATATCACCGGGTGAAATGCCGTTTAACCCGTAATTGGACCTGGGCAGTCCTGAGTCTCCAACCTGAAACCCGCCCATACCATCGCCCAAATAAACCGCTGGTCCGGCAGTGGCACAGATAATGTCCGGATTGCCGTCGCGATTGACATCACGGAAATAGAACTCCATATCCGAGTTGAGACTCTCTGGTGTCCCCCAACTCTGATTCCAGGTGCCATCACCGTTATTAAGGTAAACCCGTAAGCCAACCCCATAGCCGAACGAGCAGGAACCAACATCCAGGTCACCGTCGTGGTCAATATCGGCAAAGTCGGTTGAGAACATTCCCCAGCAGGCACCACCGGGCATCAAACTGTCGTCCCAGGCGGTCCACATCCTGCCGGTGCCATCACCTAAAGCCACCTCCAGCATATCATCACCCAAATCCTCACCGGAATAGTTGTGATGCATTCCGTAGCCGACATCTAAATAACCATCCCGATTCACATCACCAACCGCAATCCCGCCATAACCAAAGTTACCATACTGATAAAGAGTCCAGTTGCCTGCACCATCGCCAAACCAGACCATCACCCCGTGCTCCTGGGTATTGATATAAGGGCTACCGTGGTCACCAATGGAAAGGATGTCAATATTGCCGTCGTTATTTACATCGGCAAACTCCAGTTCGGTCCTGCCACCTTCCAGAACCGGGTTGTTCTGAAACCCGTTGGAGCATTCAATATAACTTAACTGCGCGCAGATACCCCCTGCGCCCAGCGCAATTAATAAAAGGTAGCGCATATTGCCTCCTTTTTATTTTGAAGGTTTTCTCAAAGCAAGTTTTAGCTGCCCTTCACTCTCGGCAACAATTTTGTAAAGCCTTGCCACCGGCATCAGGTAATCGGCAAAAAGGAGCAGGATGCCAAAGCCCAAAAGAATCTGCCTTATCAGTCTACCTGAACCGGCTTCAAAGAAAACTATTCGCAGCGGATTTGCCCACATAAAGATGGCAAGCGCCAGGATGGCAAAAACAGTGATATTGGCAGCGGCACGCAGCCCCATCAACAACCGCACCCGCCTGATAATTGCCGGTTCGGTGATAACAAGTTCTGGTTCCTGCTCTTTCACCGCCTGCTTTAACTCCACGGTATTAGTTATTAGTTTGTAGTTCATAGTTTTTGTTTCCAACCATTCATTTTTTTCTCGGTTTAATCTCTTTGGGCTCGGGCAGTTTCAGTTCGGTTACCTTTGGCTCTTTTCCAAAAAGTTCCTGATAAATTTTAGGATAACTGTTCTTGCCGCCCGCCAAAAGTAGTGTCAGTGGCATCACATTCTTTGCCTGCTCAACCATCCGGCTGACAATATCCCTAATGTCCCATTGTGCTGACGGGTCTTCGCGCAGCCGGGATAAATGATAGAGTTCGCGCGCATTTAAGGTAATCAAGACCCGGCGCTGATGGGCATTGGTCAGGATATACTGGGCTGCGATTGGGTTTACCTTGGCAATCCTGTCGTAAATCTCCTCGGTGAGCGCCAAAAGCTCCTTGAACGCCTTGTGCTCCTTGAGTTCAGCAATTGAAACTGGAATTGTCCAGCCCAGGTCAGGGTCATAGGGCTGGCAGGTGATGGTTGTCAAGCGGTGTCTTTTCAGCTGGGCAAAGCAGGCAGCAGAGATGATAAGTTCAAATGTCAGATAGAGATGCTCAAACTCCCGCAAAACCGCATCATAAGCCTGCAAATCCTGGCACGCCAGTTTGAAAATCTCCTTTTTTCGTGCCAGGGTCTGCTTCTCGGAACGGGAAAAACACTCGGCATAGGATGCCTTTGATGTCGTATGCATCAATGTTGCCAAAAGTTTATTGTCCGCATTCTGGGTGTAGTCAACCAAGGCAACATCAGAAGCGGACATCGCAATCAGGTTTCTTGGTCGGCGCGGAAATGGTTTCTGCATAAACACCTTGGCAAAGTCCTTGAGCCGCTGATAGGTGTTGCGTTCATAATCGGTTGGTCCGGTAAATATCAATAGTGATGGCGCCACCGTCTCTGCCTGATGGTAAAGTTCCTCTGCCAGCGCGCGCACCTCGGCAAGTTCATGGGCAGCAAAGCGGCGCAGCATCAACTCCAATGCCCGGGAATTCACGGTCATTCCCAACTGGGTCTGGGTCGCAAGGCTGGTGATATAGCGGGCGTCTTCTTTGGCTAAATTCTCAATTTTGTTCGGCTGGTCCTTGAGTTCGGGTCGGGTGCGCACAAAATGACCTTTCAGTTTCTCCACTAACTGATTATAGGTCTGATTCTGCAGCCGGATGATGTTCAGATAATCGCTGAGATATTCCGAATTCTGAATCTCCGGGGGCACGATAAAATAGTTTTCCAGGCGCACATAGCGCTGGGAACGCTCGGTAAATGATGCCAGCCGGTGATGTTCAATCGCCTCAACCGCGAGCCGGGAAACATCCTCAATGTCAAAGTTGAAAACCGCATGCTCGGCGATGGAGTGATGACCCATCTCAAACACAATCGTCTGATTGGACTGGCGCGCCTTTTTCAATTCCCGCCTTGCCTCCCCGCGCAGGTCTGCTACCGGTTTCGTGCTTCTGCTCACCCGCGCATAGGCGGCAGCGATTGTCTCGGGCGTCGGCACCACCCGGCGATTCTTTATTAGGCTTTGAATCAAATCCTGCTCAATGTTATAACCGGCAAGTCTTACCTTCATATCATTCAGAGGATATTCAACCCTGTCCCTTTGTCAAGCCAAATCCATTTCTGCTGCCTCTCTAATTCCGCGTCCCTTTTCCGTCATTTCCAGCCCTCATCCTGTCATTTCGACCGCAGTGGCGAAATCCCTTTTAAGGCGAT
>CAZNRV010000028.1:0-1759 GCA_964575495.1 uncultured bacterium | reverse complement strand
AACTGCCGGTTGGTGTTCTCAAGGTGAGGTTAACTGCCGAAGGTTATCGCCCGCTTGAGACATTTGTGAATGTTGAGTCAAAATTAGGGGGTCCGGTTCAGTTTGAACTGTATCCTTTAGTGACCTATGGCACGCTTGCCGGTACCGTAACCGATTCGCGAACCGGCAAACCGCTCGCAGCAAAAATCGCCTTTGCTGAACCCCAGTTCACAGGGGTCAGCTCAGACCCGAACACCGGTGCATTTCGCAAGGACAACATCCCGGTTGGCACCTACACCATTACTGCGAGCGCTGATGGCTACTTCCCTTCAACCGCCACGATTCGGATTGAGGAGAGCCGCATCGCCACCCAGAACTTTGCCTTAAGCCCGTTAGCGGTGAAATCTGTCGTGACCGGAACCGTAACCGACCGCGGCACCAATGCAGCACTCAAGGCAAAGGTGACATTCAAGGATGCGACAACAGGCAGCCTTTTCACCGAGGTGGAAAACGACCTCGTAACCGGTGTTTATGTTGCAGAGGTTCCTGCCGGCACCTATGCGCTCACCGCTACCGCTGAGGGTTATATTCAGCAGTCCACCGCACTGGTTGTTCAGGAAGGTAAACCGGCAACCCACAACTTCGCCCTGGTAAAGGTGGGAACTGCGGTAATTCTCAAGGGCATCTACTTTGATTTTGGCAAGGCGACGATTAAGTTCCCTGAGTCCCAGGAGGCTTTGCAGGCCGCCTATAACATCTTAAAGGAAAACCCGACCATCAAGGTTGAGATTCAGGGTCATACTGACAATGTCGGCTCGGATGAGTACAACCAGAAGCTTTCTGAGCAGCGCGCCTGGGCGGTTGTAAACTATCTGGTCCAGCAGATGGGTGTTGAATCCTCACGGCTTATTGCCAAGGGTTATGGTGAAACACAGCCCAAGGCATCTAATGACACGCCAGAAGGAAAGGCTCTTAACCGCCGGGTTGAGTTTGTTGTGATTGGCGAACTCGGAAAATAACCAAGCCCTTTTCGTGGCAACGGGGGAGGTTAAAACCTCCCCCGCAAATTTTATTCAGCCGCTCACTTATTTTGAAACCCAACCGCAAACCATTCTTTTAAATTAATAGAAAATCACCTTTGTCTTTTTCAGATATCTTGGATTAAAATTTGCAATTGTGTTGGGGGGTAAGCCCCGGGGTTAACCCTTAAATTGCGTCTATTTCTAATAATTCATTGAGATTCAGTAAGATAACATTTTTCGCAGCCGTTTTATTTTTAGCCTATGAGGTCGGTGAGAACAAAATATTGAAATGGTTGATTTTTAAGATGGTTTCAGTATAATTTGAGTTCCATAATATGATACTGAAAGCGCTCTATAAAGCAGAAAATGAGTTTATGGCAAATACCATTAAGGATTTGCTTGAGCAGAACGGCATTCCTGCGCTGATTCACTCCTTTCAGATTCCTGCGTATGATGGGGTGGCGCAAATGATGCGTCCGGCATGGGGCGAGGTGCTGGTTGCCGAGGATGATTTTGAGCGTGCGCAGGAGGTGATTGTCGGGTTTCTTGCCGGTGAAGCCAAAAAAGACAGTCCTGAAGGGGATGGTGATGTTTAATCTTCAGCCCGTTGCCCGGCTTTTGATTATCATTGGCATTTTTCTCGTAATTGTCGGGCTGGTGCTTTTGCTTTTCAGCCGGCTGGGTTTTCTGCGTCTGCCTGGTGATATCCTGATTCAGCGCCCGAAGTTCACCATTTACATTCCGGTGGTTTCGGCGCT
>CAZNRV010000027.1:0-1855 GCA_964575495.1 uncultured bacterium | reverse complement strand
CCGGATACCAGAACCCGATGTGTGCTAGGAGGTTATTGCCGGTAAGCCAGCCGATTGCAGTCTGACCTGCGGTTGAGCCAAGCCGATAAGAACCACTGATCTCGCCGCCAGCAATTGCCACCACCTGCCATTCACACTGATAGGGCTGGGCAAAGGCAAGAACGACGGCCAGGAAGATGCTTAACCCGATGAGTTTATTCATAATTACCTACCTTTTCACCTCGGTTTCTTCTGGTCTGGACAGTCTCTTCATCTCCTCATATCGCTTTCTGCCTGCAGCGGTGCGGAAGTTAATCCCGGTTGCCTTGCCTTCACGCTCCAGTTGACCCATACAGCCGGACAGAAACTCATCATCCAGCATCCTGCCGGCAAGTGCGCCGGTCTTGGACTGCTCAACCGGCATCATCCTTCTGGTTGCCTCAGCCGAGACATCCTGCCGCTCACCAGTTACCTGCCAGTAAACCTTAGTTCCGGGCTTACCACCAATTACAAACCGGTTATTTCTTATCTCTTCCACGACAAATATCTCATAAGTGCCAACACCGGTCAACTGGATGTGCGGATTGCGGTTGAGCGCTGAGAAGTAGTCCGGCAGTTGGACTTCGGCTCTGCCGCTGGCATCAAGGGTAACTGAACCGCGATAGATATTCAGCATCTCCGGACCTTCACTGAAGTAGTGGTTGAGAATCTTATTGTAAGGGTCAAGCGGATGGTCAATGGTGAACGAGCCTGATGCTTTAGAAAGTGCGCCACAGCGCAACTGGTTTGATGCGGTTGCGGTCTGACCGTTAAAGGCTGCAGAGTTTGAATAACCTGATGGCACGACCGAATGATTGCCAACAGCAAAACTGTAACTTCCCGCTGCGGTATCCGCATACCCGCCGGCAACCGTGGCATCGTTACCCGAGGCGGTGTTTTGATACCCGCCGGCAACCGTGGCAAAACCGCCTGATGCGGTGTTATACCCCCCGCCGCCAACCGTGGCAACGTGGCCCGATGCGGTGTCGCCATAACCGCCGGCAACCGTGGCATAGTCGCCCGATGCGGTGTTATACCCCCCGCCGCCAACCGTGGCTTCAAGGTCTGATGCGGTGTTGACAAACCCGCCGCCAACCGTGGCATACCCGCCCGATACTAAGTTCTGGACTCCACCACTGACCGTTGTCGCTACACCTGATGCGGTGTTATACCCCCCGCCGCCAACCGTGCAGTAACTATAATTCTGGCCGCTGGTTCCGGTTGTGCAGGCAAAACCGAGGTTGATATGGGTATGACGATAAGTACCATAAAGCATATTGTTAGCACCGCCCCGGGCAATACCCAACCGCCGGATTGTATAAAGCACCGAATCCGGTGTGCCACGCACCCAATCATTATCTATACCAACACTATCATTCCTTGGCGCCCAGGCAGAGCCTGTCCACTTCAGAACCTGACCGGTTCCTGCACCCATCTGATTCAGGTCTGCTGCCGCTATTGTTCCATCCTGAATCTTGGCGCTGGTGATTGCTCCATCCTTTATTTTGGCAGTGGTAATTGTGGTATCACGGATGTCAGCCGAGGTAACCGAACCGTCCTGAATCTTGGCGCTGGTAACCGCATTATCCTGAATCATTCCGGTTGAGATGGCGTTTGCCTGTCCTTCGTCAACAAACTTGGCGCTCAAGGCAACTGTATCCTTGCCCTGCAACCGGTGGCTGTTCCCAGCAACCCGGGCGCTGTCAGTTGTCGGTGCCAGGCGGGCATAGTCGGCAGTATCCGAATAGGGCGCCTTGAAACTTGCGGCAACATCTGCCCGGACAATCGTGCCATCGGTAATCATTGCGCTGGTAATGGAGTTTTCCTGTCCTTCATT
>CAZNRV010000026.1:0-2327 GCA_964575495.1 uncultured bacterium | reverse complement strand
GATTATTCACTATCCGAACTTCCAGTGCTGCAAGATTTGCTCAAGGTCCGATTGCGGGGATTGGTAGAATTTGACAAAATTCTGGTTGGAGCCTTTTCTGATACAACTAAAAGTTTTCGTGAGCAACTTGGTGCAGAATTCAGAGATATGTGGAAGTCTGCCGGACTAGAAATTACGGTTCTACCAGTTACCATCCGGGTTGCTTATTTTGAAGATATAACCGGCCAGCGGGGTGGTTTTGTATATGAAAAAGACGGTCCAACTTATCACTACTCTCTGTTTGATGTATTTACCAGAAATAAATTAGGAAAATTACGGTCAATTGGCTTATGCTGGGGTTTGGGACTTGGCATTGGTGATTACATTAGGCTGGATTTTGGGAGTGATGCCAATATCTACCCCTCACCCAACTGGAAATTAGGATTAACAATAAAACAACCGGAAAGGTTGGTTCCCAACTTTATTGATTTGATTTTAAGCATAAGACAAGAGCCAGCAAAAGTAAAGGAGGCAAAATGAAGAAAGCGCTGCTCTTGGAAATCATCCCGATTGTGTGTCTGACAATGATGACCGGCTGCATCCCCGGCTTTTATACCGTTGGGACACTCTATACCTCGGTAAAGACGCCGGCAGGAGCAGTTGCCTATTACGGTCCAACCGCGAATCAGGCAGCAAAGGTCAGCAAGGTAACCGCAACCAGAATCCTCATTCCTATTCCCCTTTTTATATTGACTAAAACCAATTCTCGCGTCCCCAAATTTAAAAAAATAGTAGAAATCTTTACCGGCGATGCCAGCCTTGAGGCAGCAATGAAGCAGGTGGGCATAACCAAGGTCCATCATATTGACCAGGAAGTTACCAGCATTCTTGGTTTGTGGTCCACCTACACCATCTACGTTTACGGCGAATAACTTCTCATAGCACCTCCGCAGGGGGCATCCACGCCCCCTGTTTTTTTTGCCCGGGTTAATGTTTTTGCTAAAATCAGAGTATGCTTAATCCCGCGATATTTCGTGAGTATGACATCCGCGGTGTTGCGGAACGCGACCTGACTGATGAAGTGGTCTATCGGCTTGGTCAGGCGTTCGGCACCTATATTCAGTCCAAAGGTGTGTATCAATGTGTTATCGGCAGGGATGTCCGGCACTCCGGTCCAAGAATAGAAAAGGCACTGACCGAGGGTCTCTTGGCAACCGGTGTTGATGTGATAAAAATCGGCATCGTGCCGACCCCGGTCTTTTACTTCTCCTTCTTTCATCTGAATATCAATGCCGGAATGATGATTACCGCCAGCCACAACCCGCCTGAGGAAAATGGCTTCAAAGTCGGCTTGAACAAAACCACAATTTATGGCGATGAGATTCATGCCCTGCGCCGTCTTGCCGAAGCGGGCAGATTCCGCATCGGCAAAGGAAGGGTTGATTCTGCCGATGTAATAACACCGTATATTGAGATGTGCCACCAAAAAGTAAAACTCACCCGACCATTAAAGGTGGTATTTGACCCGGGCAATGGCACTGCCGGAGTCCTTTTGGAACGCCTGTTTGCCTCATATCCAATTCAGCCAATATTCATCAACCTCAAACCGGATGGCACCTTTCCCGCCCATATCCCGGACCCGACCGTTCCTGCTAATCTTGAGCAGGCGATAAAACTGGTAAAGGAAACCGGTGCGGACTGCGGGTTTGGCTATGACGGTGATGCTGACCGGATTGGCACGATTGATGAGCAGGGCAACACAATTTACGGTGACCGCCTCCTAGCAATTCTTGCCCGTGAAATCATCGCCCGTCATCCTAATGCCAAGGTTGTTTTTGAGGTTAAATGCTCCCAGGGGCTGGTTGAATACATCAAATCAATCGGCGGCACACCCCTGATGTGGAAGACCGGACATTCACTGATTAAGGCAAAGATGAAGGAAGAAGGGGCGCTGATTGCCGGTGAGATGTCCGGGCATATGTTCTTCGCGGATGAATACTTCGGTTATGACGATGCGATTTATGCCTCATTAAGGGTTCTGCGCCTAATAAGCAACTCCAGTAAAACCCTGTCCCAAATTGTTGCCGATGTCCCCTGTTATTATGCCACCCCGGAAATCAGGGTGAAGATTAAAAGTCCTGATGCCGACCGGCTGAAGTTTGAGATTGTCAACCAATTGCGCGACCATTTTCGCCAGGGATACGAGGTGATTGATATTGACGGTGCCCGGGTTCTGTTTGGTGACTCTTGGGGTCTGGTCCGTGCCTCAAACACCCAGCCGATTCTGGTCCTGCGCTTTGAGGCAAAGTCACCGGACCGGTTAAGCGCGATTCAGAACCTCTTCTGGG
>CAZNRV010000025.1:0-5267 GCA_964575495.1 uncultured bacterium | reverse complement strand
CCAGTATATTGATGTTGACCTGTGCATTGGTGAGGAACGGGAGGAGGTGATTAACCGGGTCCGGCAGCTTAATCCGCGAGGTTCATTTCCAACACTCCAAATTGATGACCAGGTGGTGATTGGTTACGACGATGAGAGGATAAAAGGGCTTTTGGAAATCTGATTATGATAGAAAATTTTTCTCCTGAGGTCATCAAGGTTTACGAGCAGTTGAAAAAAGAGGCAGAGGAGGCAGGGTATCTGCTTAACCCGGATAAGGATTTCACACTGAAATTGGTTCAGGCGCTCTTGGTTAATGAAAAACGTTATGGTTATCGTGCCTGTCCGTGCCGGCTCGCACTGGGTGAAAGACAGAAGGACATTGACATCATCTGCCCGTGCGATTATCGGGATTCTGACCTTGAGGAGTTCGGGGCGTGCTACTGCGCCCTTTATGTGAGTGAGGATTGGATAAAGGGCAAAAAACCACATAAATCAATTCCTGAGAGAAGGCCGGAGAGGTTTTTGGTGGAAGGCTACTCGGAAACTTTAGCTGGTGGTGTCCAGGCTCAGCCGGCAAAACTTGCCTATCCGGTCTGGCGGTGCAAGGTTTGCGGGTATCTGTGCGCCCGTTCTGAGCCGCCAGGAAAATGCCCGGTATGCAAGGCAGGCAAGGAACGGTTTGAGCGGTTTATGTGAGGCGGTTGATGGCAATTGTTGAGCTGAGTGTGGTTCCGGTTGGGACAGGTTCAGCCAGTGTCAGTCACTATGTCAGGGCGGCGCTTGAGGTTATCAGCAAAAGCGGTCTGAACTTCACTGTTAACCCGATGGGAACCTGTATAGAGGGTGAACTGGACAGGATTTTCCCTGTTGTGAAGGAGATTCACGAGAGGCTTGTTGGAATGGGTTGTGCCCGGCTGGTTACCACCATTAAGATTGATGACCGTCGTGACAAACCGCAGACAATGCAGGAAAAGGTGGCTAAAGTCAAGGATAATCCCTAACACCAGCCACCTTTATCCTCCCATCTCCAACACCCTCAAAATCCTCCCATAAATAACCGGTTAGATAAACAATTTCTTGTTCAGATATCAAAGATTGACCTAATTGCATATTGCTATCATTAATGGCTTTATTATCTGCCGCCATACTGGGACATAAACATTCTTGTCTGCGTCATTCTGTCCTGATAAGCCTCGCGTGCTGTGGCTGAGTTATAGTTGGCAGTTTCTGAAATCCTGTCATTGCAATGTTTGGTATAAAGGAATACAGCCAGGAATAAAAGAGCTAAACTAACCATCAAACACAAGAATCTGTTCATCATTGTATGAATCATTTTAACTCCTTTTGTTTCAATTCTATACCTTTTAATTTGCATCTGGTATGCCATATTAGAGCAATTTTATAAGTAACATAAAATCATATTGTTAGCAGACATTAACTTTTAAAATTATTTCTTCTGTCTCATGAAATGAGACACTGTGCTAATATAATTGCGGATAATATTAAGATAAATCACATTAAATGAATAGCTTATGCGTTGAGACATATAATAATGCACTGTATTGCATTGGTGAGACGGTTTTGCAGTTTTAGGCAAGAACTAAGTTTGAATATTTTTTAACAAAATATAATGGTTAAAAATTGTTTATCTATATTATCTTTAAAGACTTATCTGAAATGAAGCTTAATGTGGGGTAGTAATCCCCCCCCTGTTATTTTGGTTAACTCTTAAGTGGGTGATATTGGTTTTCAGTTCAATTGTAAAAGGTATTTTATATTTACACCATAATTTTCTGGTAGCAGGTTTTTGTTGATTTTTTTAAAATTATATCTATTCTTGAGTAGATAATACTAATTATGGCTAACAGAAAAAAGGCAAAGTTGCAGGGTCTTGATGTTTTAGGTTCAAGGCTTAAGGAGTTACGGCTAAAGGCAGGAATATCCCAGATGAAGCTGGCTGAGATTTTGGGCTTGAACCCGACCCATGGTTATAAATATATTCTCAGGCTGGAAAAGGGGCTTGTGCCTAACCCGACAATGCGCACAATTACGGGTTATCTTACGGTTTGCGGTGCAACCTGGCAGGATATTGCAGATGTTTTGCCAGTAGTTGCAATAGGCGCGACTGGTCCTAAGGAGGAAAAGGGCGAAGCGGCTGGTCCGATTGTGCAATTGCCTTACCAGCCTGAAAGCCCCCAAAAGGAAACGGAACAGACAGGAACACCGGTATTAACATTTGCGAAAAAGATGGTTTCAGCAGAAAATTTCTGGCAACTGGTAGAAAGTGCGCAAAGACGCGGGTATGAGTATCTGCGGCTGCATAATCTTTCTGCAAGTAACCGCCGTCTTCTCTACTCATTTATCCGTGCTGTTTGCACTGTTATTGCCCGCACGCCCGCAGATGCGCTCGAGAGCAAGCTCAAGATGGTTTATCAGCAGGCGGTTAAACAAGGTCTTGAACCGAATATCCTCAACAGGCTTAAGGTAATCTGCCTTGAAGTATTTGCGCAAAAGGAGACACCTGGCTGATGAGAAGAAACCACCGATTTGTCATTGGTCATTTGGGTTTGATTTTAGTGGTTTTTGCCATCTGCCCTGCGCATTCATTTGCCCAAAACGGTCTTAAAACCGGCAATTATCTTTTCTTTGTTGATACCTCAACAGCAGTGACAATCAAGTGTTATCTTCGCTCTGACCTCGCTCCGTATGCTGGAAACATCATCAGCGAAACCCGGCTCATTGCCGGCCTTTATCACAACTGGTTCGGTCCTTGGCAATTTTCTGAGCTGGTAATAGTTGACACTGCGCTGGTAAAAGAGGGCACTTTTTCAGCACAGCATCTGGTAATTATCAGGCAGAAGCCGGTTCCTTTTACCCGACTTTTTGAGCGCAGCCTTGCGAGCGAGATTGCGCGGTTATGGTTTGATTCTGAGAGGACACAAGAGCCGTTTCTGGTTGACGGGCTTGCTGCCTATGCGGTAACACGCTATCTTGAGGCTGTTTATGGCGAGGACAACCTGCTTGACCTGCCGGCTCAGATTCCGTTCATTTCGGGGGTTTCTGATTTTTACCTGCATCAGGTTTATTATTATGCTGCGGCGGTGAACAACCTTGCCGGGGTCCTTGACGAGTTTAGCGAAAAGTCAGTTGACCGGTTTGCCTTTGATTGGGTATATAAATCGCAGGCGGTGCTGATAATGAAGACGCTCGAAAAAGAGCTGGGCAGGGAAGTTATTGATGCCGGTATCAGGCACTATCGCCAAGCAAACCAGAACATTGCTGCCTTTCTTGCCTGTCTCAGCGCTGCTGCCGGACCTGAAAAAGAGGTCATCATCAATCGTCTTTTCCGCCAGGATGGCAGAAACGACTTGAGGATTAACCGGGTTTTTCGTCAGGGAGAAAATGTAATTATTAACCTTTCCGCACGCAGCGCATTAAACCTGCCCATAGAAGTTAAAACGGTGTTTGCTGGCAACTCCTTTCGTGTTGATACAGTCAATTTAGGAAAAAAGGCGCAGGTAATTTTTGCCACAAACAAGAGGGTCAAGCAGGTCATCCTTGACCCGGAACACAAAGTTCTTGAACCTGACCGCTGGAACAACATCTATCCCTGCCAGGTGAGGGTCAAGCCTATTTTTGCACTGCCCGATTTCCAGGCATATCAGATATTTTACGGACCCTGGTTCTGGTATGACAACTATCGGGGATTTCAGCCCGGTGTCTGGTTTCAGGGCAGAAGGTTTATTGATGCCGGACCGGTGCGCGGTGAACATAACTGGACTCTGCTGCATAACTACGCCTCAAAGAAGTCTGACTGGCACACCGGAATAAGTTATCAGACACCTTTGCTTTTTTATCCTACCCGGCTCAGGCTTTACATTGGGGCTGACAACTCCTTTCGGGACAGGGGCATCAAGACCTATCTCACCTCGGAAATTGGAAATCCTTTTCGCCTGCCCAAGAATGAAATCCAGTTTGGTTACCGGCTCTATGAACTGATTGACACCACCGGCAGAGATAGCCGCGCCTGGAACAAGGCAAGAACTGCTGAGATAAGGGCACGGTTCTTTCGCAATCAAAAGTATGACTTTTTATGGTTTCGTCACGAACTCATCTTTGCCCAAGGTCTGAAGCCACTCCTTTCTGAATACAACTACTCCAAAATCAGCCTTGGGGAGGATGTTACCTTCTCGCTTTGTAAACTTTTCTCCTTCTCATTGCGTCTGTTTGCCGGCGCAATCAAAGGCTTGGTTCCGCGCCAGGAGCGTTTCTATCTTTCGGGCGGGCTTTCCTATACCAATACCGAACCGGTCTCCTGGGCTTATGAAGGTATGGCATCAGGTCAGGAACACTGGCATTATGATGGTGATGCTAACTGCCGTGGTTATTATGGTCTTTATCGCTCGGGCAGATTTGCCTATGGAATTAACATCCATCTTATTCCACCTGCTAATTTGCGTTTTCCCCTGTCTGCCCTCCAGCCCTTTTTTGATTTAGGCAATGTTGCAGACTCGTTGAGCCAGCCTGAATTTCGTAAGCCGGTTCTTGATGCCGGCATCAGGCTTAAACTTGGACCGCTGTATGCCGATTTCCCCATCTGGAAAAGCGCACCTGAGCCCGGTGAAAAACATTTTGCCTTCCGCTGGTCATTGGGCTTCAAACTCACCGAACTGCACCAATGAATTTTATTTACTTATAAAAGAAATTTATTAAAATATATGTATGTGTGCAATAACCGCAGAAGAATTTAAAAAGGTTTTTCTTGGTATTTCCCAAAAAAGTCAGTTGCACGATATTGTAATAGCGCACTGGGAATGGAACAATAAAGGACAAGAGAGAGACGAAGAGTACAGTTTGCCACCTGCAGGTCAGGTTACGAACGACGACCTCACGCAGACAATGACTGGTGCTCTTATTAATATTGCCGAACAACTAAAGAAGGAAAAAAACACAGACATAAAGATAACTTGGGAATGTCCGATTTCCAGGACGCAATCGGGGAAAAGAATTGATGCAGTTCTCTATGAATGTCAATCGGAAACAAATCAACCATTGGTTGCGTTAGAACATGAAAATGTAATAGATCGCTGTAGCGAAGAAATGGAAAGGCTCGTTGCTTACAATGCCCCGCTTAAAGTGTTAATTTCATACCCTTGGCCTGGTCGTCCTACTCCTCCAGATCCGCAGACTCAAACCTTATTAACTAAATTTACAAATATGATAAAAGACGAGATTAACCACGAAGGGATTTATTTAGTTATTCTGGGATTACCTGACAGATTCCC
>CAZNRV010000024.1:0-7240 GCA_964575495.1 uncultured bacterium | reverse complement strand
GTTAAGCGCAAGCGAGGGCATCACCGTCACCCTTCGCCAGATATCAGGGTCATCGGGCTTACGCTCCCACACCACTGCCACAGGAATGTAATCGCGGTCAGGAACAAACATCAGCGCCTGTATTCTATCAGACACTCTTTTTCCCCAGAAGGATATTGCCGCTGGACAACGCCCACATCCGGCGCCAGCCACTCAACCCATTGATTTATAACTGTATCCGGCTTGATTATTGTTTCCGCAAACTCCAACCGGTAGCAATCATAAAACCTGCCAGCCGGCACCGCAACCGAGTCAATCGCGACAACAACCACCTTCAGGGTGTGAATAAATTGAAATGTATCAGGACCCCAGATAATGGTGGTATCAAAACCGTCTTCAAACCAGTCGCCAAGAACAACTGGCTGACGATACCGCAAACCGAACCTGAACTCAACCGTATCCTCCTGATTTGGTGCCGGGATGGCAGTAACAATCAGTTTCTGGATTTCGCTGGGATTGACAATGTAATATTCAGGTGCAAAATTGCGATATACCCGGATGCAGTTCTCGTTGGCAATTACTGCCCTAATGGTGTCAACCTGAACATAGGCCGTGTCACCGTTAAGCGAGTATTTCCAGTGCGCGCCTGCAGGCAGGGGAAAGTAATTGGCACCTGAACGGTAAAGGAGTGTGTCCGAGCAGGCAAGAAAAAAGAGCGTTATTATCAAAAACGGCTTAAAACGCATAGGACACCTCTGCCCGAAGAATCGGGAAATATGTTAACGCCAGCCTGCCCGTCTGCGCCCCTTCCAGATAGATACAATTGTCAAAACCTGCACCAACCCGGCTTTTCCCTTCGTGCTGGACAAATAATAACCCCAAATGCCAGTTCGGCGCGCGCCCGTTTTCCCTGGCACTGCCCAATGTCCGTCTTATAAAACCAAACCCAGGACCGGTGCTTAAATTTATTCCCCATGCCGGTCGCGACAAAAACTCATAATTATACAGAAGAGCCAGTTCGTTCAGCACGAGTTCATACGGGTTTGACCCTTTGCCCGGAAAACTCAAAAATGTCCCGCCTAATTCAATTCGGTGCCGACCAAAACTATAACCAGCCTGAGTACCAATAACTGTGCTTGAGCGCGTTGTCCGGCTGATGCCATTTGTGGGAAAGCCGATTCCAACCCTGCCACCTAAATCAAAACCAGTGCAGACAAGTAGCGAGACAATCAAAATGTTTACCACTATAAAACTTTATGTCCGTTTGGCGGAATTGTCAAGAAATTGCAAGCATCCGTTTTAGTGCCTGCCGCGCCTTTACCCCCACCTCCTGGGGAATTGAAATCTCTTCAACCTTGCCCAGAAGCGCAGCGCGCACCTGTTCAAGACCGGTCAGTTTCATATTACTGCAGATGCCGTTGCGGCGCAAAGGATAACAGCGCTTACCCGGATACTCCCGCCGAATACGGTTGCACATTCCAACCTCCGTGGCCAGGACCAGTTCCTCGCACTCGCCGGCAAGTTTGAGCATCCCGCTGGTTGATGCTACTCGGTCGCTCGCTTGAATGACCTCAAGCGGACATTCCGGATGTGCGACAATGAGCGCTTTTGGATATTCCTTTCTTGCCCGCTCTATATCTTCAATTGTGAAAAGGGCATGGACATAACAGAAACCTTCCCAGGGAATGATTTGATATCCGGTTTCGTGCTGAACCCAGCGTGCGAGGTTTTTGTCCGGAACAAAAAGAACCCTTGGGCATTGGGAATTGGCAAATTGGGAAATACCCAATGACCGAACAACCTTGACCGCATTGGCTGAGGTGCAGCAGATGTCCGCTTCTGCCTTGACCGCCGCGCTTGTATTGACATAGGCAACAACCAGCACATCGCCCAATTGCATTTTTTGCTGGCGCAGAGCCTGGGGCGTAATCATATCTGCCATCGGACAGCCGGCATTGGGTTCGGCGAGGACAACCGGGATTTGTGGATTTAAAATCTTTGCGGTTTCCGCCATAAATCGTACCCCGCAGAAGACAATAAGTTCGGTTTTGACCTTCTGGGCTTGCCGGGCAAGTTCAAGTGAATCGCCGATGAAATCTGCCACCTCGTAAATCTCGGGATTTTGATAGTTATGGGCAAGGATAATCGCCCGGCGCTTTTGTTTTAACTCCCTGATTTCTTTAATAAGCTCACCGGCCTTTTCCATCACTCAACCCCGAGCCCGCATCCCCTTATCCCTTGTCCGCTTTCCATCTACCGGAGACCATAACCGGTCTTCTTCAAGGATATGGATTACTTCTATCCCTTGTTTGGCGAGCGCATCCGCAATTAAGAGCCGATGGCAATGTTCGGGTAGATAGCAGGAGCACAAAAGACAGGAGACCTTGGTTGGCACTTTGCTGGCTATGATTTTGAGTCCCCGCTTGACCGCTTCACTCTCAAGCCAGGTCTTAATACTGTTGCGCGCAGGCGGGGCCAGTTCGTTGCCCAAGTAAATATAGTTGATTCGGTTAGCCGAACACAGGGCTTCTAATGCTGGACGGCTATAATCGGTCTTTTCTTTTGCATAAAGTGAAGGGGAGTTGACTGGCGCTGAGGGGGGTGTCGGACGGATGTCAAAGAGGATTTGAATAGTGAACTTTATCAGGAGCCGGCTGAATTCATAGCCCGGTCTGCGCCCGATGCCTAATGTATAAATTCTCACTTTTTGTCTCAGCAGGTTACATGGAATATGGCTGCCTTGGGTTCCGGGAGTTGATTGTAGAAATTAATCGCCTCAGGTGTGGGCTCAATTTTAAATTGAATGTTATTTTCTTTTAAGAAACCTAACGCCTCTTCGGCAATCCTAGCAACTCCCGCTTGCCCGGTGCCAATCACCAGCGTTGCCTTCTCCTTGGCAAGAACCCTCTGCACCTCCTTGAGGCTGAAGGTGTGGCTGTCACCGAATCGATTAGGAAACCGGCTTTCAACCCGTCCATCCGGATAAATGACAATATCATAATCAAACCTTGCCTTGTCGGTCTCAATCCAGCCGAAACCGGTTGCCTCAATTCTCATTACTGATGTTAAACAGCCGCCTGCCCCTGTCAAGTCGATGCAAGTTCCTGACCGCGCCTAATAAGCCTTATCGGTCCAAACTCCTCTGTTTGTTCCACCTGCACCTCACCAAGCCGCACCAGTTCCAAGAGCGCCAGAAAGGTGACAATCAGCTCGGTCAGGGTAACACCATTCACTGCCTCCTCAAAATCCACCACCTCCTCTTCCTTGAGTAAAAGCCGCAACCGCTCGATTTTATCTTCAATCTTAACCTCCTGCGGGGTGATGGTTACAACCGGTGCGGTCTTGAGCCGGGCAAGGAGCCGGCTGAAAGCCTGGGTCAAAAGGGTCAAATCCTCCCGCTCTGTCAGGCGTCTCGGCGGCTGAACCCCTTTGCGGGGAAAGCGCAACCGCTGCTCTGCCTCCCTTTGGCCAAGGAGGCGCGCCGCCTCTTGAAACTGGCGATAGGAGTCAAGGATGCTCTCCAGCGAAATCTGCGGTGTTGACAGGTCTTCGTCCGGCTGTCTGGGTAGCAGCGCACGAACCTTCAGCCGTATCAGCACTGCCGCCATCACCATAAAATCGGCACAGGCATCAAGGTTTAAAATTGTGCCGGTTCGGAGATAGGTAAGGTAGTCGTTCGTTAATCGGGCAATCGGAACATCAAGAACATCAAGTTCGTTCTTGCGCACAAGGTAGAGCAAAAGCTCCACCGGACCCTCAAAAAGGTCGAGCACAATCTGCGTCTCTGCACCCATCAATGACCCTTTCTTACATTTCCACCAACCGGTATTCCCTTTTGCCCAACCCAATCTCCTCGCCTCTTTCCAGGACAACTTCAGGGTTGAGTTGGGGATAAAGCTCTTTGAGTTTTTCGCGGGTGCGGTCGAAAGCCGCCTGGTCGCAAGCAACCGGGTCAAATGAGGCAAACAGCCCGATGTCCGGCATTATTCTCTCTTCGGTTTTGGTGTTGCAGTCGCAGTTAGGGGTTATTTTAATAGCGAAGTTGAAATGAATCGCCACCCGGTTACTAACTACCGCCAGGCAGTAATCAGCCATCTTTTTCTGGACTGATGCCGAGGCTTCATCCCACTGCAATCTGATTGCCCCATAGGGACAGACGGCAACACAGCCGCCACAACCGGTGCAGGATTTGCCGATGCGGGCAACATACTGAAAGAATTCTATCGCATTATGCGGGCAGTAGTCAACGCAGGTGCCGCAACTGGTGCACTTGTTGTCATCAACATAGGGCTTGGATGAGGAGTGCATCGTTAGTTTGCCCGCCTTGGCTGCGAGCCCCATCGCCAGATTCTTGATAACCCCGCCAAAGCCGCAAACAAAGTGACCCTTGAAATGGGCAAGGTTGATGATGTAGCGGACAAAGCGCAATCCCTGGGCAAGAAAAGCCTTCCTGACCAGCGAAGATGTCAGTTCAACCGGATAGTATTTATCCCCATACTCACCATCAAGAATCTCAATCGGCACCAATGTCCGCTCAATGGTAAAGCCGTGCTCCTGTGCCAGTTTCAGATGCTCGCTTGCCTTCTGCCTTCTGCCCCGGTAAAGCGAGGTGGTCTCAATCGCCACCGGCTGCAGGTCATGCCTGACCGCACTCAGCGCAGCAATGCGGACAAACTCAGGTTTGAGGTAATTGTAGTTCCCCTCCTCCCCGAAATGGACCTTAATACCCAATTTCTTCTTCGGCTTGGTGCGCTCAAAAAACCCAGAACTCTCTAAGATGGTACCCAATCCTTCCTGTAGCCTTGACGCCGGCACAAACCAGACCGTTGCTGGACTCAATTCCATACCCCGGGAATTCTTGCCCCGCAGAATTTGCATTTGCCATTAACAATATTGTTCTCCAAAACCGAAAACCCCTGCCGTTTAACCAACATCCTGCCGCAGTTAGGACAAAAGGTATTCTCATCCTTATGCCCGGGCACATTCCCGACATAGACAAATTTCAACCCGCACCTGCGCGCAATCGCAACCGTCCGCTCCAGGGTGGCAATCGGTGTTGGCGGGCTGTTCTGCAGCCGGTAATCAGGATGGAATCGCGTGAAATGCACTGGTATCGTATCACCAAGGTTCTCCTTAATCCAGCCACACATTTTTTTAATTGTTGTCGTGTCATCGTTATAACCCGGCACCACCAAATTGACCAGCTCCAGATGGCACCCGCTTTCGGCAACTGTCTTGCATGCCGCAAGCACCGGCTCAAGGCTTGACCCGCACACATCCTGATAAAACTCCGGTGTAAAACCCTTCAAGTCAATCTTAATCGCATCCACAACTGCGCACAGCTCCTTCAAAGGAAGGGGATTCACATATCCGCCCGAAACAACCGCGGTCCTAATCCCCTTTGCCCTTGCCAGCCGGGCGATGTCAATCATATACTCATAAAAGACCACCGGCTCGGTATAGGTGAAGCAGATTATCGGCAGTTTCAGCCCCTCCGCAAGACCCAAAACCTCCTCGGGCGAAAAATCCTCGCTCGGCACCTCCTCCGGGCTTGCCTGCGAAATCTCCCAGTTCTGGCAGTACTTGCACCGCTGATTACAGCCGACCGTTGCCAAAGTCAGCCGCTGGCTTCCCGGCAGAAAATGAAAAAAAGGAGCCTTCTCAATCGGCTCACGATTCATTGAACAGGGCTTGCCATAAACCAGCGAATAAAGCCTGCCATCCCTGTTCTCCCGCACCCGGCAGAAACCCCTTTTCCCCGGTGCAATCACGCACCGCCTCGGACACAACTGACACTGAACCACCTTATTATCAAGTTTCTGATACCAGCGCGCCTCATGCAAATTTGCCTTTTGTTTTTGCCCGCCGCTCACAAGCATTAAAACCAAAAGCCAACTCAAACCCAAAAGCCTCAGCATCGTCAATTGGCAATAAGACCCGCAACCACACCAATTATCACACCCAGCCCGAAGATACCGCCGACAGTTCCTCCCACAAGCCACTTTGCCCGACACGCACTCTTGTCCATCACACCTTTGTCAATCTCAACCTTGGTCTCAAAACCGGGCAAAAGTTCAACCTGCGTGCTGGCCGCATCAATCCGGGCAAGGCTCCAGAGTGCGGCAAGCTTTCTCCCGATACTGGCGGCGCGCACCTGCTGATAAAGCACCTCTAAACTGTCATTGGAAACAACCGTCACCCAGTACCTGCCGGGTTCAAACTGATACCGCTCAATCGGCGTCATGCCAATCAACTCACCCTCAACATAAACCGTAAACCCTTCCGGTCTTGACTTCACCGTCAGAAAGCCCGGGCTTGCCACAACCTGAATTGCCATCAAACTGAGCGCAGTTAAAAAACTCATCATAAAAAAGATTAACGCAAAACCGAAATCAAGTCAAAGGAACAATCCCGGCTAAAAACAACGCCGTTCAGCAAACCCATCCTTCCTTACCGCTTTTAAGAAAACCCCTCGCCCATTTTCCCCGAGCCCCATTAAAAAAGATTGCCAAACCGGGGGTGGTGGAGGGGACGAGCCCCAAATCCCCATCACTTTGAAAACCAAGAACTTATTAAACTCATCTTTTTCTTGACAGCATCAAAATTTATCCCAATATTAAAAGACAAAAAGGAGGCAATGATGAAATTAAAAAATAAACGCCTATGTTTCTTCAGCAATTACCTCCTGATTACACTGGCGCCGGTCTTGATTTGCCTCTTGATTTCCTCCTGCGCCACTGCCGGTCTCAAAGAGGAGAAAGCCAAAACCGCTGCTGAGCCAGCAACCGATTCTATTAAACTTAAAGGCACCTTCACACTAACCAAAAATGGTCTGACAGTCAATTTCTACGACGAAAAGAACAACCTGCGCGCCACACTTGCGATTGACAGCGCCGATCTGAGCCTGGGATTCAAAGCCACTGCTGACACCTTGAAATTCAGACTGAATGAAAAGGAAAGTGCGTCCGGCCCCAGCCTGACAATTACTGAAAACCGATTCACCCTTTCCCTGTATGACGAGAAAACCAAAGGCAGCGCCGTGCTCACCCTCACACCTGACGGGCTCCAACTGGTTATTTACGACAGCCTGGGCAAACCGGTCTGGGGTAAATAGCAATCAATGGTAGTGTCAAGAATTTTGTGTAAATTTGGTATTGGTCCATAGCCGTTTGTGGCGCCACTTCTGGTTGCAGGTATTGAACAGGGCATAGACGATCCGCTCACAGCTGGCGTTATTGGTAAAGGCACACATCGGTCGGGT
>CAZNRV010000023.1:0-7894 GCA_964575495.1 uncultured bacterium | reverse complement strand
CGATTCCCGCCGCCTCCATTGAGTGACTTTAATATCCGTAATATCAGGCGGACCATAATTGTGTAATACACGCTGATGGTAGAAAAACGAAGTAATAGTTATAAGCGACGAGGCTACGGGCGTAAACTTGCTGAGGATTTCTGTGCGCTGTCCCGTCGAATTTTGCGCGAGGCAAATCTTGGTGTTCCCAGAAATGAGTTTATCTGGATGGTATCAAATGAATTTTTAAACTTCTCGGGGTGCGACGAAGTGGAGATACGCGTGAACGAAGACTTGCGTTATTACCGGGGTGTTTTGAATCGGGCGGCAAGAAGCAATTTTTTATTTACCATCGTAACCAGAGCCGGTATTGATTTGAATGAGAATTTTCCTGGCGATGAAGGTGAGGGCATCGAATTTACTGAATTCTTATGTGATTTGGCAAGGGGCAGATGTGACTGCAGTTTGCCTTGTTTTACTACCAATGGAGCTTTCTGGATATTTGATGCCACCGAGCCAGTGGAGATAAATGGGAGAATAATTAGAATACCAGGTGAATATCGTTCAGCAGCAATACTGACATTTCCCGTTGCTGAGAACTGCCACGGACTAATTTTCCTTAAAAGTCTTAAATCCGGTTATTTCCAAGCCTACGAAGTTGAATTCTATCAAGGAGTGGCGCAGACATTGGGTGTCGCCTTGGCGGACAGGCGGGCTCAAGCAGCACTGCGGGAACGTATAAAGGAATTGACCTGTCTTTATGAACTGGACCGGATTTTAAGCAGGGATGAATTGGAACTGAAGGAGGTGCTTCAGGCAGCAGTAGAAAAACTACCACCGGCTTGGCTTTATTCAGACATTGCCTCGGCGTGCATCAAACTCGACGGTAAGTTCTACGCTACACAAGGATATGTTGAGGGAGTCCATAGCCAATCGGCAGCGATAAAAGTTCGTAATTGCGAGCGAGGTTTTGTTAAAGTGATCTACCGGGAGGTTCGTCCTGCGCTTGATGAAGGTCCTTTTCTTAAAGAAGAAAGGAGTTTGATTGATGCGGTAGCTCGGGAAATCGGTATTTTCATTGAAAGGCGAGAGGCAAGGGAGGAAAAATCCCGGCTTGAACAACAACTCCGGCACGCTGATAGACTTGCCACTATTGGACAGTTGGCAGCAGGAGTGGCGCACGAATTAAATGAACCATTGGCAAACATCTTAGGTTTTGCCCAGCTCGTTCAGAAATCTCCAGAGATGCCAGAGCAGGCGTTGAAGGATATTGACCGGATAGTCCGGGCAGCACTTCATGCACGCGAGATTATCAATAAGCTTATGTTTTTTGCTAGACCGCAACCACCGACCCAAGTTCCAGTTAAGTTGAATGAACTCGTTGCTGATGGGCTTTACTTCTTTCAAAGCCGCTGTGCCAAGGCAGGTATAGAAGTTATTCTTGATTTAGACCCGAATTTACCTGAAGTTTCTGCTGACCCGACCCAGTTAAATCAGGTGCTGGTAAATCTGGTCGTAAATGCAATCCAGGCAATGCCGAAGGGAGGAAAACTTAAAATAGCAACAGCCCAAAAAAACGAGTCTGTTTCTTTAGTCGTTGAGGACTCGGGTGTAGGTATGACAGAAGATGTGATGGCACAGATTTTCTTGCCATTTTTCTCGACTAAACCAGTCGGGGAGGGAACCGGGCTCGGTTTGGCTGTTGCCCATGGAATTGTCACTGCTCATAACGGTTCAATTAATGTGGATTCGGAACCAGGAAAGGGGAGCAGGTTTGAGGTGACTTTACCGATAAAACCGTCAAAAAGAGGTAAATAATGCTAAGTCCGAAAACAGAAACAACTTTGTTGGTTGTCGATGATATTATAGAAACCTTGGAAGTGCTGGAACGTAATCTTACCGCTGCCGGCTATAAAGTGCTTACCGCCAAAAGCGTTGCCGAGGCTTTAAAGGTTCTTAGAGATAGTCAGGTAGATTTAGTCATTACCGACCTCAAGATGCCAGGTCGGAGTGGTTTGGATTTGGTAAGATATGTCCGTGAGAACCTCAAGGATACTGAAGTAATGGTGATTACCGGGTATGCCACGGTCGAAAGTGCGGTTGAGGCTGTGAAAATTGGTGCGGAGGAGTATTTAGCAAAACCTTTCACGGATGAGGAATTGCTCAAAGCGGTAAGAAAGACACTTGATAAACTCCGCATCCGGCGAACGGCAGATGTCAACAAGATATCAGTTCAAAAGGCCTATCCGGGATTGATTGGTGAGTCACCGGTGATGCTCAAGGTCTTTGCTACAATTGAGCGTGCTGCAAAAGTGTCGGCAACAGTCTTAATCACCGGAGAGAGTGGGACAGGAAAAGAACTTGTCGCACGAGCAATCCATTATTCAAGCAAGCGGGCTTCCGCACCTTTTGTGCCGGTAAACTGCGGCGGTATTCCTGAAAGTTTGCTCGAGAGTGAACTATTTGGCTATATTAAAGGGGCATTTACTGGCGCCAACGAAACTCGGGCAGGATTTTTCCAGACTGCGGAGGGCGGTTCGATATTTCTTGATGAAATAAGTGAGACCAGTTCATCAATGCAAGTAAAACTATTGAGGGTTTTGCAGGATAAAGAGGTGCGGATGGTCGGCGATTCAAGGGGTTACAAAGTTGATGTCAGGATAATTGCAGCTACGAACAAGGACCTTTTAAATCTGGTACAAAAGGGGCTTTTTCGCGAGGATTTGTTTTTTCGTTTGAATGTTCTTAATATATCTCTGCCACCGTTGCGGAGTCGTGGGGATGATGTTTTTCTTCTTGCTCAACATTTTTTATCAAAGTTCGCCCGGGAAATGGGTAGGTCGGTGCCCCATTTTACTGACATTGCACTCAAAGCGGTGAAGAGATATGAGTGGCCTGGGAATGTTCGGGAACTGGAAAATCTTATTCAACGGCTGTTAGTAATGGTTGATGGTGATGAAATTGATGTGACCGATTTGCCTCCGTATATGAGATTTTCGGTCGGGGGTGAAATCAGCTTAAATCGCACCCTTGCGGAAGTAGAACGGGATTACATCCGACAGGTTTTTGATAATGTCGGGGGAAACATAACCAAAGCTGCGAAAATTCTTGGAATTGACCGTAAAACTTTGAGAAGTAAATTACATTACAAAGAAACAGAATTCTGAACTACCAAAAGTGAGGTCTGAGGAATTTTTACCCACATGGGGATTTTTTCTACGCGCAATCACTGATTATGGTGTCTCGTTAAATTAGCTGATTCCCTCACAATTGTCATAATACTTTGTTTAACAAGGACTTAGGTGCAGAAATCTAAAATCCTATGGTTTGGCACAATAATTGCTTAAATATTGTTTAGGAAGGATTAGAAGGAAGAACAGGGGGATTATTAACGGCGAAAGTTTGTTTGGAACATAAACACAAAGGAATAAAAAGAAAAGGAGGATAAAATGTCAGTTTCAACGAAAACAACAAAAAGGACTGTTAGGAAACTGAAGAAAATAAATGAACCAAAAGCAAAGGAGTCAGTGACTGAAGAGCTCGGGCTATGTATTACATGCAATCATGTAGCTGATTGCGCCTACATAAGAAATAATAAACAGCCTGTGGTCTTCTGTGAGGAGTTTGATTCGACTGTTCCGACAGTTAAGGAAGAAGAGGTCGCTGAGCATTTTCCGACTGTTGCCGAGATGAGCGAATGGGATGAGTATAAGGGGTTATGTTTGAACTGCGAAAATCGGAAGGATTGTGCTATCCGCAACAAGGAGATTGGCGTCTGGCATTGTGAAGAATACAGGTAAATTGCAGAGGAGGAATAATGTCGGTAGTTACAAAAGATTATGGTAAAATCCGCGAGAGTAATAGAATGACAGGCGAGCAAGAAAAACGGAGTGTCTACGACGATGTTGTCAGTCAGTTCAATAAGGCAGCGGATATAATGAAACTTGACCCCGGGGTGCGGAAAATACTCGGAACAACGATGAACGAGGTAATTGTTCATTTTCCAGTGAAGATGGATGATGGCACGATCGAGGTTTTCACCGGCTACCGCGTTCAGCACAATAATGCCCTGGGTCCTTTCAAAGGAGGGTTGAGGTATCATCCAGCGGTTGACATTGACGAGGTTCGGGCACTGGCTACGTGGATGACTTGGAAGTCGGCGATCATAAACATACCATTTGGTGGTGCTAAAGGTGGAATTCAGTTAGACCCAAGTAAATACTCCTTTTCCGAACTGGAGCGGATAACCCGGCGCTTTACCTATGCATTGGGAAACACCATCGGACCTGATTATGACATCCCGGCACCGGATGTCAATACCAATCCCCAGATTATGGCGTGGATTTTGGACACATATCAGTCAATGATGCCAGCGTTCGAGCGGCAGCGTTGTCTGGGTGTTGTTACGGGCAAACCGATTGAGTCCGGTGGTAGTGTTGGCAGGGATAAGGCAACGGGTCAGGGTGTTGTCTTTTTGATTAGAGAATGGGCAAAGGACCACAAGTTTGACCTGAGTACTGCCACTTATATGGTTCAGGGTTTTGGCAATGTTGGTTCTTGGTCAGCAAGACTCCTGAAACCTTTAGGTTCCCAACTTATTGCAGTTGAGGATGTTTCTGGAGCAATTGCCAATCCCGATGGTATTGACCCAGACGACTTGGTGCAGTATACAAAGGCAAAGGGCGGGTTAGTTAAGGGATACCCTAAGGCGAAGAAGATTTCTCACGAGGAATTTCTGCGCACCAAAGCTGATATCTTTATTCCTGCTGCCCTTGAGAACCAGATTACCGCTGAAACCGCACCTTTGCTCAATATCCGACTGGTTGCTGAAGGAGCAAATGGTCCGACCGACCCAGATGGCGATGCGATACTGATGAAACGTGGAATTGATGTTCTACCAGATATTCTGTGTAATTCCGGCGGCGTAATTGTCAGTTACTTCGAGTGGCTGCAGAACAAACGCAGCGAATTCTGGGAGTTACAGGAGGTAGACTGTAAATTATACAAAAAGATAGTGAGCGGATATCAACGGGTAAAAGATGTAGCGCAGAAGTATAAGGTGAACTGGCGGACAGCAGCATATATTGTTGCGCTGATGCGTTTGGAGAAAGTTTACAAGGAACGGGGTATTTTCCCTTAATGGTTGATTGAGACGGTCCTTAACGAATGCGCCCAGCAAACGCTGGGCGCATTTTTTCGGTCAGGTTTGACTTGGCGTCAAAAGCGGGTAGAAGGATTTAGTGGTTTGGCGTAGATTATTCGTTGTTGGTTTTGTTATATTTATTCCCGGCTGTTCGGCGCTATATACGACTTCACCCCGTTACAGACAAGTAAGACAAATCAAACCCAAAAAACAGACACCAGCGGTTGTCCGTCATCCAATGGAAGAAAAAAAAGGCAGGTTGCCATGGCCGGTAGCAGGCAATGTCATCAGTAACTTCGGTGTTCAGGTTGAGCCGAAATATGGCACAAAAACAAAGAACCTCGGGATTGATATAAGCTGCAAGAGAAACAGTCCAGTGAAGGCAATCTGGAAGGGAACGGTTAGTTATGCGGATGTGTTTATGGGGCAGGGGTTAATGGTAATTCTTGAGCATGGGGGCGGGTATTATTCAGTTTACAGTCGGCTGGAAGAAATCAAGGTAAACAGCGGTCAAAAGGTTGAAGCCGGGGAGACGCTGGCGTTCAGCGGTCCTGTGCTGCATTTTGAGTTAAGGATTGGCGGTACTGCTGTTGACCCTATGGAATGGTTGGAAAGAAGATAGCCGCGACTTTATATTATAAAAGGGCGGGTCAACTTGACCCGCCCTAAGGTTTATCTTTTTGTTCTTAACGCGTGAGAACCGTTTTTACTTCCATCGATGTTGATGGCGTCACAAGCCGGATGAAGTAGATGCCGTTGCCGACCTTTCTGCCTGAGTCATCAATGCCATTCCAGACACTTAGATATCTGCCAGCAGCCATTTTGCCAGCGGTGATTGTTTTTACCGCTCTACCAGTGGCATCAAACACCTTCAATTCCACATTGCCTTCATTGGCAATTAGCCAGTTGATGTGCGTGTTTCGGCTGAAAAGAGTTGGGGCAACAGCGAGAATCTTATCCTTGCCCAAAAGGGTTGCTTCAAACTTTTCAGTAATGCCGGTCTGATAGTCACCAGTGAATTTGATTGTGTGTTCTGAGACCCAAGGTGATGCGCCCCGGTGGTAAGAGCCGTTATAAAGTGTCTGGATGAACTTAGCGCTTGTGTGGTCCTGCATTCCTACTGTTGCTGAAGTTCCGGGCTGGTTAGCGGTCAGGTACTGGAACAGGAATTGTGAGTTGCCATTTTCGGAAATGAGAGTGGTGTCGTAGAGGATAATCTCAAACTTGTCCCACTGGTCGCGCGGGCTGTAGTAGTGAACTGAGTCCCATTCAATGATGAAGCGGTGATTGGCAGCATCGTGATAGTACCAGATACTGTTGCCAGTAGGCGGATAGAGGTCATCCCAGTTGATAGCAAGTAAAGGTGGCATTGAAGTATTGGGCAGGGTAGTATTGGTCCAGTCACGAGCCGTGGTATATCCCGGTGCAATCCAGCCGTTGGAACAGATTGAAATCTGGGCGTAAATCTGGCCGTAAAAGAGGAAAGGACCAAAGGCAGATGGTAGCGTTATCTGAACCGTCGTGTCGTCTTTCATAGTGAGTCTGGTGCCGAGGTCTCTGATTTCCACCCAGTTGAATTCTGGATGTTCGGGATACAGTGTATCCACTTCATCATAAGCCCAGTATTGGACAGGTTCGGAGTTATCAGGAATCGGGTCAATTATTCTCATTTCACCGATGACAATGGTGAAGGATGCCTTGTTCGCATAGCCGTTATCAGCATAGATGTCAAGACTGCAGGCAATCGGGGTTTCCTGAGGAATTAAGGATGAAGCGGTCAGGGTGAAGTGGTCGTTATAATTGGTGCCGGTGCTCTCAGCCGGGATTGTGCCAAAGAGCGCTTCTGAGTCCGGAACAGTAACTCGGGGGTCAAGAGAGCGCAAAACCGCCCGGACATTATAGCCGTTGCCCAGTCCGGTGTTGCGCAGGGTGACCTCAAGGTCAGCGGTTTCGCCCGGGTCCAGTCTGCCGTTTGGCTGTGAGGACATTGAGTCCTTTACCGTCTTGGCCACAAACCCGAGGGCGGGTGCACCGACATAGAAGGTAACATATGAGACCCAGGTGGAATCCAGTTCGTCTTTACAGACAACCGAGCAAGGGATTGCATAACGGTTGGGCAAGCCGTTGGCAACGGTCATGCCGAAACCCTCGCTGTTGAGAACGGAGTCATTACCAGGTATGTTGCCAAAAGTTTTTACTGAGTCAGTGACTACCGCACCGGCAGTATGGGTGCGCAAGGTAGCGACGACACCGTTTGCCTGCAGGGTGCCATAGTTTTTCAGCCAGGTCGGTATTCGGAATGATTCACCGGGGTTGATAATACCATCACCATTGCCGCCTGGGGAGGAGTCGTTAATCGTATGTTTGAGGTAGGAGACATAGCGACCAGAGGACATTACAATAATTGAGTCAAGATAGGGAAGGTTATTGGCACCGGTGATTGCCAGTTGGAGAAAACCGGGTGTCAGACAGGAAACATAGAGGGTAACCTGACCAGAGGTGTTGGTAAAGCCACGGGTAAAGGTCTCGCCCGGTTTCTGCAGGACAACCATTGCCGATTCAACCGGGGCAAAGCCTGAGTCGGCGACGGTAATTGTTACTGGGATGTTATTACCGATGTTTATCGCAGCAGGCTTGGTTACCTGAGCAACAAAGGGCTTTGCGGTCCAGATCGGCACTGCCGGTTCGCCGAACAGAGTCCGCTCAAAGCACTCCATCCGATATTTCTGTGAGTCGTTAATCATTGGAATCCAGTAGTCCTTTCCATAAGAG
>CAZNRV010000022.1:0-17212 GCA_964575495.1 uncultured bacterium | reverse complement strand
GTACTGAAACCTTGGGCACCTGGGGCTTGCCTTCTTCCAAAACCGCAATCACCTCACCAGGCAGATTGATAATGGCAAACTCCTCATTATCAATAACAGTTTGGGTAATCTCAACGCCAGGAACGGTTACCTCAAATAAAGTTCCGTTTGAATTCTGTTCCAAAATGGTAATTTTGGGAGCACCGATACCGCCGTTGACTGAAAGCCATTCAGCCATACATATATTGCTGACCACAATAACTGTCAGCATTGCGAACACACGCTTTGTCATTTAGCCTCCTGTTTATCAGATTTGTCAAGCCAGAACATAAAATTAATTATATCTGCGAATTAAATCTGCGTCAAATTACGGCAAACGGACTACCTTTTCGGTTGCGATTCTACCCTGCTTCTCTGCCCTAATGAAATAAATGCCGCTTTGGACCGTTACCCCATACTGATCCCTGCCATCCCAAATCCAGATTCGGTCCTGAGGGTTTGACCCCAACCTCTTTATTAACGAACCATCTGCCCGATAAACCGCAACCTTCATTTCGTCATTGCTCTCAGGCTCAAATATTATCCTGACCTGATTTTTGAAAGGATTAGGGACAACGGTGAAAGATGGTTTTGACATTTTCCTGTTCACAGACTCCTCATTGCCGGTAGGTTCACCTGCCTGAATCCGCAGGCTATGGAGCGGTACAAGAGGTGCCGCAGTGCGCGAATAACGTTCATTACAGAGATAAGTCAACCCCGCGCTACCTTCCCGGTTCTGCATTCCTACTGTCACAGAACGAAAATCGTTAACCGTTTTGAAATGGACCACAATCGGGTTGTCGCCCCCTGAAACCAACTGGCTGGTATCATAAATCTGCACCTGCACCTTTTCCCATTTATCCTGCATTCCGAAATAGGAGATGGAGTCAAATTCAACAATAAAACGGTGGTTGGTCGTATCATAATAGTACCAGATGTTGCCATAACGGCTTGGTGCCAAATCATCCCAGAGAAAGGCAACGATATTGGGTGGTGCATTGCGATAGGGCAGTTCCACATTGGTGAAATCACACCTTGAGGTGGTATCTGCCGCTATCCAGCCGTTCGCGCAGATGGAAATGTGCCGGTAAGGAATTCCATAATAGCGCCAGACGCCAAAGCCCTCAGGCAACTCCAGGCTTCTTGTCTCGTCATCCCCGATTATCAGCCGTTCGCCGAGACCACGCAACTCAAACCAGTCATATTCTGGTCTTTGCGTGTAGCAGGAATCGGTCCAGTCATAAATAAGGTAGCCATAACCGTCCGGACCAAGCGGCAGGTTCATTGAATCGCCGACAATTATCGGCACCAGGATGGTATCGTTATAACCGGTCCCGGTCAGGATTAAATCACAGTAAAGCGGTGCCTCAATCGGCGCATCCTGTTTTGCCCGAACCCGGAAATGGTCTGGGTTTGACGATGTTGTCTCACCGGGTCCCGCCGCACCAAACTCACCGGATTGGTCAATAATCTCAAGCGACGGAGTCCGACTGAGCAGTCTGCCAATGGTTGGACCGACCGCTGAGCCTGCATTCCTCAGCACCAGCATCAGGTCAGCGGTTTCACCGGGGTCAAGTTTGGCATTAACCACTCCACCCGAATCAACAACTCTAAATGTCTTGTAGACCAGTGCCGGCGCCTCCAGCGTATGGAGGGAGATGTCATCGGCGAAGACCTTCGCCGCCGGATAAACCCCTCAGGAGTTGCCCAGCACGAACCCGAGTAGTCCGACCCGGAGCGCCTTGACCTGACTGGAATCAACGCCGGGAAGGTTGCCGAGTTCGGTTCTGAGATTAAACCGGTAATCGTGCCAGTTCAAGGAATCCGGGGCTGAAATCAGATGCAGGGTCGGGCTATTCTGCCAGTCACAACCCCTGGTTGCTGAATATATGCGGGTCTCACCCAGGACCGAATCTTCGCTATTAAGATATTCAAGCGTGATTGCTGCTGCGGCAAAAAGGCTGTCGCTTTCGCTCTTGGCACTCAGACGGCAGGCGACCGAAAACTCCAGATTTAGATTGGTGATTTCTACCCGCTGAACCAGTTTCATCCCCTGATGGAGCATTTTGTGAATCAGGACCTCAAAATCCCGGTCTGGATTGAAACTGTGCTGATAGCGCAAGCGGCAGTTACCCGTGTCCGGAAAAAGCCCCCATCTGATAACCTGCCAGCCCGATTCCGGAGGAAGTTCAAAGTCACCGTTGGATACCAGTTCCAGACCAAACCCGATATTAACGAAAAAAAGAATTAGCCAGCACAATCTATTCAGCATTATCGTGATACGTCTTAAACTTAAATCAGTAAAGCAGCTACCCGAGTTTGACCTCGTAACTTTTGATAAAATACTCTACCTTTACCCGTTCTGAGCCGACTTCAACAATTCTGCGCCCTTCAGTCTGGTCGCCTAACTTTACCTACCAGTTACCAACCACCGCAACCCACTCACCATTTGGCTGAGACACAACTGCGCTCAGAATCGGTGTGCCGCTGCTTTTAACCGTGGAACTGCCGAGGCTGGTGCGCCTGCGGCTGCGCCTTCTTTCAAGCCTTGCCTTTCTTCTCTCCTCCCGAAGCCTTCTGCGCTCCTCCCTTTTCTCCCTTCGGATTCTTTCTCTTGTCGCAGTCCGGACCTTATCATCCCTTGACCTCTGCGTTCTTGTTCTTGTTGCGGCTCTCAGGTCATTCAAAGTGGCTCCGCTGAGCTTTCTTTGTCTGGCAACCCTTTTAGAACTCTTCTTGCCTGTGCTCGCAAGCACAATCACCACAATTACCACCACCACCACTGCGACCACAATAAACTTCACATACTGAGCCAAACCACCTTTACCAGCTATCTTGCGCGCAACATGGACCCCTGTTGGAGTTGACTTGCCCGAAGAGATCATATTTTGTCTCCTTTGTTTTGCTGCCAACCTCTCAATATTAAATATCGAAAATTCACATAATATATTATAGATTTTCCGCCAATTGTCAAGCAAAAAATGAACGCCAGAAATTATATTTAGATTCAGCGGTTTTAATGCCCTTTTGGAAAAACTTCGGGATGGGTGAGCCTCCCCTCATTTAGAGCCCGAAAATGGGCGAGGATTAACAACCAATTGGTTGTTTTTTGGGCAAGCGGTGGCTTAAGTTATTTACTGGCAATGAGTTGGGAATTTAATCCTAATTGATTTTTTTCCAAAGGGGCAGGTCCCCCCCACCACCCCCTATTTCACCAGGGTTTGTGGTTTGAGTCAGGCTGATAATCCGGGGCTATCAGGAAGGGCGATTTTAAAAACCGTTGGGGGTTAAAAGTTAACAACAGGGAGCAGGTCAGCTGCGGGTCTGGACAGGGATTGAAAATCAGGTTCTGGTCTTAGGACCAGCGCGCTGGGTTTAAAAGGATTGACCACTCTTTTTTAACGGCTATAATTTATCACTTTGAACAGGAGTTTTCCCGTGGCGATAAAGGCAAAAATGATATGGAACAGGAGGATTTTTTATGGCTAAAAGGACGATTATAGTAATGCCTGGTGATGGCATCGGCAGGATTGTCCTGCCCGAGGCGCTGAAGGTCTTGAAGGCGGTCGGTTTTGATGCGGAGTTTGTTCACGGTGATGTCGGCTGGGAGTTCTGGTGTAAGGAAGGCAATGCCCTGCCCCACAGGACAATCAAACTCCTTGAGGAGCACAAAATCGGGCTTTTCGGTGCGATAACATCAAAACCTAAGGATAAGGCTGAGGCTGAACTTGACCCCGCGCTTAAGGGCAAGGGTTATGTTTACTATTCGCCAATCGTGACGATGCGCCAGCATTTCAACCTTGACATCTGTATCCGCCCGTGCCGCTCATTTCCCAATAACCCCTTGAATTTTATCAGGCGCAAGGGCGAGACCTTTGAGGAACCAAGGGTGGATGTGGTGATATTCCGGCAGAACACCGAGTGCCTTTACTGCGGGGTTGAATGGACCAATCCACCTTCTGAGGTGAGAAGGGCGCTGGAGACGCATAAGAAGATGAGGGCTTTTGTTAATGTGTCCTCTGAGGATATGGCAATCTCTTTGCGCATCTTTACCCGCAAGGCGTGCCAGCGGATTGTGCGCGCAGCCTTTGAATATGCCCGGGAGCACGGTTACAAATCGGTGACCATCTGCGAGAAGCCAAATGTGGTGCGCGAGACCAGCGGGATGATGGAACTTGAGGCAAAGAAAATTGCCGAGGATTATCCAAAGATTGAACTGTGGTCGGTGAATATTGATGCGATGATGATGTGGCTGACCAAAAACCCTGAGGATTACGGTGTGATTGTCTCCGGCAATATGTTTGGCGACATCGTCTCGGACGGCTTTGCCGGGCTGGTGGGCGGCTTGGGTTTTGCCTATTCGGCAAACATCGGTCCAGAGGTGGCGGTCTTTGAGCCAACCCACGGCTCCGCACCAAAGTATGGGAAACTTTCGCCCTCAATTGTCAATCCGATTGCGATGATTATGGCAGGTGCGATGATGCTTGATTACCTTGGCGAGAAGGAGAAGGCAAAGCGGATTGAGCAGGCGGTGGCAAGGGTTGTCGCTGAAGGCAAGGTCCGCACCTATGATATGCTCAGGCTGAAGGGTGGTCAGGATGTTTTCAAATACGGTGCGGCTTCAACTGAAGAGATGACCGCGGCGATAATCAGGGCATTATAAATATAAAAAAGGGAGGCAATGGTGATAACATTTGAGCAGATTGAGCGTCTGTTTGCGGGTCAACTTGAGCGGATAAAGGATAAAAACCTCTACAATCAGGTTGTTGAGGTTTGGGTCCAGGCGGCAAAAGCGGGTGGCTGGAATTCAATTGAGGAATTATTACAGATGCCTTTTACCCTTTTGACCGATACCAAGGGGATAAACATTATTGAGCATACGATTGCGGTTACTGAAGGTGCGATTGCACTGGCAGAGGCGCAGATGAAGGCATACCGAAATATGCCCTATAATGTGAATCTTGACCGGCTGATAGCAGGCGGGCTCTTGCACGATGTGGGCAAACTGATTGAGGTTGAGGGTGATGGTAAGGGCGGGTTTAACAAGAGCCGGGCAGGTGAACTAACAAGGCATCCAATCGCCGGTGCGATGATTGCGGCAAAGGTCGGTCTTGGGAGAGATATCATCAACACCATCGCCTGTCATGCCAAGGAGGGTGAGGGCGCGCCCAAGGTTTTGGAGACGGTGCTGATTCATCAGGCAGACTTTGCCACATTTGACCCGTTGGTGATGATGCAGAAGGGGCTTTTGGTCTTATGAGGGGTACAATCATTGAAAAGATAATCGCCCAACATTCAGGTCAGGCAGAGGTGACGCATTACGATATTGTGGAGATGGAAATTGATGTGCGGGTGGCAAGGGACTTTGGGGGCGCAAACGTTGTGAAGGAGATTGAAGAGTACGGTCTTGGGGTTTGTGACCCGAAAAGGACATTTTTCACATTTGACTGCAATCCTACTGGTTCGGACCAGAAATATGCGGCAAATCAGCAGCTTTGCCGTATTTTTGCCAGGAGATGGGGTATCAGGATATTTGACATTGACTCAGGCATTGGCACCCATCTGGCGATAGATGAGGGTTTAATCGGTCCGGGCGAGACGCTGGTTTCTACTGACTCCCATGCCAACATCCTTGGTGCGCTTGGCGCCTTCGGTCAGGGTATGGGCGATAAGGACATTGCCTGCGCATGGGCAAAAGGCAGGGTCTGGTTTGAGGTGCCGCCAACGGTGCGGATTGAACTTGTGGGCAAGCCCACACCTCTTGTTACCCCAAAGGATGTCGGGCTTGCGCTCTTGCGCCATTTTGGTGCCAATGGGCTTTTGGGCTGTGCGGCTGAGGTTTATGGTGAATATGTTGATGGCTTGAGTCTTGATGCCCGCATCACAATCGCATCGTTAGGGACAGAGATGGGCGCAATCATCATTCTGTTTCCACCAAATCAGGCGGTGCTTGATTACTGCGCTGTCCGAACCGGGCGTAAGGTACCGGGGGTTTATGCTGACAGGGATGCAAATTATCAGCGGGTTGAACGGATTGATTTGACAAATCTTGAGCCTTTGATTTCCCGACCCGGACATCCTGAGGATGTGGTTGCGGTCAAGGAGGTTGCGGGCAGAAAGATAGACTCGGTCTTTATCGGTTCGTGCACCAATGGCAGGCTTGAGGATTTGATGGCGGTAGCAGAGGTGCTGAAAGACAGAAAGGTGGCGCCAGGTGTTGTCCTAAAGATTGTGCCGGCAACCGATGCCATCTGGCAGGAATGCCTGAAAAACGGGCTGATGGAAATCTTCAAGCGGGCAGGTGCCTTGGTTGGCAATGCCGGCTGTGCTGGTTGTGCTGCCGGGCAGATTGGGCAGAACGGACCAGGAGAGGTTACGGTTTCAACCGGCAATCGCAACTTTACCGGCAAGCAGGGAAAGGGTGAGGTCTATCTTGCCTCTCCCCAAACAGCCGCAGCATCAGCGGTTGCCGGCGTCATTACAACCGCTGACAAGATTCCATCAAAACCTGCGGTTTTTATCTCACAAGAGCTGGTCAGGACAGATAAGCCGAAACCTCGGGCCTCCGTTAGCGGGCCTCGGTCTTCTGTCATAACCGGCAGGGTCTGGGTCGTAAAAAAGGATAACATTGATACCGACCAGATTTACCACAACCGGCATCTGACTGTTACCGACATCAACGAGATGGGTCAGTATGCCTTTGGCAATCTCGCCGGCTGGGAGGATTTTCCGAAAAAGGCAAGGCCGGGCGATATCATTGTTACCGGGGCGAACTTTGGTTGTGGCTCATCAAGACAGCAGGCGGTTGACTGCTTCAAGAGTCTGAGAATAGCTCTGATTATTGCCCGCTCATTTGGTGCCATTTATTTCCGCAACGCGGTCAATGCCGGGCTGGCAGTGATGAATGCAGATCTGGTTAATGAGGTTAAAGATGGCGATGTAATAAATGTGAATCTGACAACCGGTGAAATTCAACTGCCTGACGGCAGGAAGGTCAAAGGTCGTTCGCTATCACCGGTCCAAATCACCATTTACCAGCGTGGTGGTTTATTGGAATAATGAGAATCAGGCAAGAAAAGGAGATACGAAATGGAAGAGAAAAAGGGGAGAAACAGGTATCTGCTCGCAGTGTGTGGTATGGACTGTAATGACTGCTCGATTCGGCTCCGCACCGAGGAAGAACTGGCATACTGGCGTTCAAAAAACATTGACCCGGAGAGGATTCGTTGCGATGGTTGCCGGTCAGAGCGGAAAGAAGGGCAGCACTGGTGTCCGGACTGCAAAATATTGGCATGTGCGATTGACAAAAAGGGTTTAGAATTCTGCGCCCAATGTGGTGAACTTGCTACCTGTAACTTAATCAAAGAGTTTGAAGTTCCTTACGAAAGTCATCGCCAGGCGGTGGCACGACTGCGGGAGATGCGGATTGCCGGAATTGACAACTGGCTGGCTCAGAATGGCTATTTTTAAGGCTTTCTATCTGCCCAGTTTTCTAATTCGCTCTGGCCGGCGGACAATGAGATAAATGATTGCGCCAATAACATAGGTTAATCCGACCACGAGCCCCCAGATAAGCCGGTTACTGTTCTCATCACTCTCCTTTGTTAGGACATCCACAAGTGTCCAAATCCAGAGAGCAAAAAGACCGAGCGAGATTAGTCCGGTAAAAGGACCGCCCCAGCGCCAGTGGATTAAAGGTCCGGTTGGGCAGAACGGAAAAGGCGTGCAGTTCATATTACCTCCCCAATTTTCTGATGCGTTCCGGTCGCCGCATCAGCAGATAGATGAGCGCTCCCAGCCAGTGGGTAAAGATGATGACCAAAGTCCAGATAAGCCGGGTATTGCCTTCATCGGTTTCCCGGGTGAGAACCTCAACCAGCATCCATATCCAGAGCACTGCGCTGGCGATTCCCAATGTTGCGGCAAACAGGATGAGCATAAGCCAGAGCCAGCCCAGCGAACTCAGGGTCAAAAGCCCGATAAAGGTTTTCATATAAAAATAATATCAGCGCATTGTCAGGAGTCAAAAATAACAGATGCTGAACAGAACAAAAAGAGAAGATTCACATAATATAAACGCAAAAATGCCAGAACGCCGGTCAGGGATTAGGGTAGGGGTGGTCCAGGGGACTAATCCCCCCTGCCATCTTCCTCCTGCGAAACCCTAAATCCGAAATCCTAAACGGTTTGAATTTGGACCCTGTGTGCATTGGGTTTGTTTAGGATTTAGTGCGCATCGGGGCCGTCATTCCGACCGTAGTGGAGGAATCCCTTGCGCTCATTTCAGGCCTGCGGATAAATCCTTTTGTCTTTTTTCTTTTCTTCCTTTTCCTCAAGGGAAAGGTGAGGGTTTTACTCTACAATCAGGGCTTTACGGGTGATACTCTGATTTCCTTTGGTAATGCGGAGAAAATAGGCGCCGGGAGACACGGTGCGGGTGTCCCACTTCTTTTCAGGTTCGGGAATAACCCGACCGGATATATCCAGAACCTGCACCCTTGCGTTGTGCCTTGATTTTTATATTGACTGTTGAGTTAAGAACAATATATTTATCTATCCAGTGTATATCAAGGAACTGCAACTTTTAGGGTTTAAGTCTTTTCAGGAGAAAACCACCCTGCGTTTTTCACCAGGGATGAACTGCATCATCGGACCAAACGGATGTGGTAAGTCCAATGTGTTAGATGCGCTGCGCTGGGTTTTGGGCGAGCAGTCGTTTTCGTTGCTGCGTTGTGCGAAGAATGAGGATTTGATTTTTGCCGGGACAAGTCAGGTGCCGGCATTGAATTATGCTGAGGTGCGGCTGGTGCTTTCAACCGAAGACAGACCGGAACTTGGTAGTGCCCGGTGGCAGGGGCAAAGCCCTTCAGAGGTGGAAATCAGGCGGCGGTTTTTCCGTTCGGGCGAGAGCGAGTATTATCTTAATCGCCAAATCTGCCGGCTCAGGGATATTCAGGATTTGTTCCTTTCTGCAGGCATCGGCACAAAGGCATATTCCATCTTTGACTTGAGGCAGATGCGGGAAATCATTGCGGGTAATATCAGGCAGATGTTTGAGGAGGCGGCAACCTTAGCAAAGTTCCGCGATGCCAAAGATGAGTGCCAGCGGAAGTTGGGGCTGACCCAGCAGGATTTGACTAGGCTTGAGGACATCATTACCGAACGGGAAAGGGTAGTACGCAGTTTACAGCGCCAGGCAGCAAAACTGCGTGCGTATCAGCGGCTCAAGCAGGAGGAAAACAGCCTGCGCTTGGTTGAACTGAGGCAGTTGTATAAGGAGTTGAAGAGTGAACTGCAGGAGGTGGAAAAGGAAATCAGGATGCTGGAAGAGACAGATGCGGAAAGGTTGGTGCAGGTTAAAAGGCTTGAGGAGGAGTTACACAACCTGCATTCGCGTCTGGTTGATGTTCAGGGTGAAAGGGAGCGGGCGCTTGCCGAACTTAACCGCCAGCGGGAGACATTGAGTCAGTTAGAAACCAAGGAGTTGATTGAGGAGCAGGAGGCGGAGTTTCTTTTAAGGAACGCAGCTGAATGGGAAAAGGAGCGAGACCGGCTCAGGGATGAGATGGGCAATCTTGAGCAACTTTTTAACAGTTCATTGGTCCAGTTAAATGAAGCAAATAGCCGGCTGGGTAAAATTCAGTTTCATCTGGAAAGGGTTCAGGCATCAACGAGAAGTCAGGAAGAAGAGATGCTGGTGGTGCGTCAGGACGAGGAGAAAAGCAGGGAGGTTTTAAGGGGGTTAATTGAAACTCAGCAGCGACTGCGCGCGGGTGTTATCAGACTGGAAGCAGAGGTGGAAAATAACCGCTCAGCAAAGATGAAGGTTGCCGAAGAAAGGCAGCGGGTTGCCGAGCAGTTGACAAAGGCTGAGGCAGATGCCAAGGCACTGCAGGCAGAGGCAGAGAAAATCAAAAAAGAGCAAGAGAGGCTGCGTCAGGAGATAACCAGTCGGCGCAACAGACTTGATGAGATTCAGAAAAAGCTGGATGAAATCAGAAGTCAGGAACAGAAACTGCAGGAGGAAAAGGGTGTGATAGGTCAGGAGATTGCCGGACTGGCGGCGAGGGTAGCACGCGCAGAGGTTGAGCGGATGCAGGCGGTTTTCGGCAAAGAGAGGGCGAAGGCGGTCAGTCGGTTGCTTGAGCCCAAACCTGGTTGGGAGCAGGCATGTGCGGCAGCCCTTTATTACCTGATTGACTTCTTCACCGGTGTGGAAACGGATTCAGCTGCATTCGACCGTTTGCTCCAGGGGTCAAGGGAATTGCGCTTTGGGTTTCTGCTTGATATTGATGCCAGGGAGAATGAAGATGGAGTGGCACCCACGCAGAATGATGAGCGGATTTTGGGCAACCTATCTGATTTTGTCAAAGTGGTTGTTAATACGCCGGCACTGATAAAACAGGTGGTGCGCTCGTTCAAGGTTGTGAAAGACAGAGACTCATTTTTTCAAATCATCAATGAGCAGCCAGATGCAAGGTTGGTAACCCAGGATGGGTTTGCCTATTTTGGCGATTCGAGATTGGTTCTTGCGGGTGAGGATTGGGGTGCAATCAAGGCTGAGTTAAAAATCAGGGAGCAGGAGGCAGTGCTTATCAGGCTGAGGCAGATGTTGCGGTTGTGTGAGGAGGAGGCGGCAAGGGCAGAAAAAGACCGGCGCGAAATTGCAAATGAGTTGGAACAGGTTGAGAGCCAACTGGTGCTGGGGGAACGGGAATTTTTTACTCTTGATACAAAATTGACAACCACAAATGCGGTAGCAGCAGAACTGAGAAGGGAACAGGAAAGGCTGGCGGCAGAGGAGCGGCGGCTTGATGACATGATTAAATGTCAAGAGAAAGAACTGAAGAGGCAACAGGAGGAGGTTCAGGCATTGGAACAGGAGGTTGAAAGACACCAGGCAGAACTTGCGGGTGCAGAAAAACGGTCAAGTGAGACTGAGGCAAGGGTGAAGGCAGAACTGAAGCAGGCGACCGAGGTTTTGGCAGATATAGCAGAGGAGCGGGCACGCATTCAGCGCCTTGAAGTTGAAAGTAAACACCTGAAAAACTCAATCGAAGAGCGTCGGCGCCGCAGCAGTGAACTGGAGAATGCAATTAGGCAGGCAAAGGAAAAGGTGGGTGCGATTCGTTCGGGGAAAGCAGACCGACAAAAGGTGATTGGCGAACTGCAGGCGCAGGTGAAGGCGGCGGAGGCAGAACTTGCCCGCTACAATGTTCAAGAGATCTCCAGTGCCGCAGAGGCGGTGGAGAAGAATCTTACAGAATTGCGCCAGGGGCAGCAAAAGACACAGGATTTGCTTTTCCAGCGCCGGCTTGAGCGTGGTGAAATGGAAGTAAAAATCAGGTCGCTGATTGAGGAGGCAAAAAGCCTGGCTGGCAAGGAGGTACTATTTGCCGAGGGGAAAGTAGAAAAAGGTGAAGATACGACCGGGGTTGATGTTCAGCGGTTGGACCAGGTGCGGCAGCGGCTGGCAGTACTTGGACAGGTAAATCCGCTTGCTCTTGGAGAGTATGAGCAGGAAAAAAAGGACCTGGAGCGGCTGCTTTTTCAGCGAGATGATGTCCTGCAGGCAAAGGAGAACTTGGAGCATTCTCTTCTGGAGATTGACCGGCATGCACGCGAGCAGTTTCTCAATACCTATCAACAGGTGCGGCGCCATTTTCAAGAGGTTTTCAAGGAGTTGTTTTTAGAGGGTGAGGCGGACCTGATACTGATGAATGAAAGCAATCCACTGGAGTCAGAGGTGGCAATTATCGCCAAGCCCCAGGGCAAGAACCCCAGACGACTGGAGCAGCTTTCGGATGGGGAAAAGGCGATGCTGGCACTTTCGTTGCTCTTTGCGTTTTACCGGGTCAAACCTGCACCTTTCTGCTTTCTTGACGAGATTGACGCACCGCTGGATGATGCCAATGTAGTAAGGTTTGCCGACTATCTCAAGCGGATGACGCAGAAGACGCAGGTCATCATTATCACCCATAATCGCACCACTGTTGAAAGAGCAGATGTCATCTTCGGTGTGACCGCCGAACAGCCTGGGATATCAAAGCTGATTTCAGTCAGTTTGGCTGACTACCGGGAGAGGAACGCCGAGGCTGATTCGGAGGCTTGAGTTGGGACTCAAGGAAAAACTAACAAAGACGCGGCAGATTTTTTCACGCCTGTTTTCATCGTCAGGAGCAAATCTTGACGATTTGGAGGCAGCGCTGCTCAGTGCCGATGTTGGTGTTAGGGCAACGCAGTTGCTTTTGGATGCAGTCCGGCGTGCGCATAATGACCCTAAGCAGGCGCTGCAAAATGAGATTATCACACTTCTCTCTCCAACAGTAAAGCCGCAACCGATGCCAGCTCAGAAGCCGGTAGTGATAATGGTTGTTGGTGTCAATGGCTCTGGAAAAACAACAACCGTTGGCAAACTTTGTTATTACTACGGCCGGCTAAGAAAAAGGGTAGTGGTGGCGGCATCTGACACCTATCGGGATGCTGCTGCCGAACAATTGGGCATTTGGGCAGAACGGGCAGGGGTTGAGGTTGTCCGCTCCCAGAAAGGGCAGGATGCGGCAGCAGTTGCCTTTGATACCATCGTCAAGGCGATTCAGCAGGATTATGATATTGTTTTCATTGACACCGCTGGCAGGCTTCACACCCGCAAGGATTTGATGGCTGAGGGGGAAAAGATAAAACGGGTGTGTGGAAAGGTTAAGCCGGGCTCTCCAGATGAGGTCTGGCTAGTTATCGACGCAACCGTAGGACAGAACGGCATTAGACAGGCCCAGATTTTTAATGAACAGTTAGGATTAACTGGGGTGATTATTACTAAACTTGACGGCACAGCCAAAGGTGGTGTGCTGGTGCCGGTGATTATGGAGTTGAAAGTTCCAATCAGATTTATTGGAACAGGTGAAGGGCTTGAAGATCTCGAGCTTTTTGACCCGGTGGCATATGCCCGGGCGCTGCTTGGAGATTAGCCTTTGCTTTTTTGTGAGAGTATGGCTGTGAGCGCATTGCGGGCAGCAGCCTTAATCCTTTTTGGTTCCCGGCTCAACGGCCAAGGACGGGCAATTGCGCGCAGGCGTGCAATTGCGGTTTGTGCGCGAAGTTGAGCAAGTGCTTCAATAGCAGCGAGGCGCACTTCAAGTTCGGGGTCGTCGATCGCCTTCAGAAGAAACGGGATGGCAGCCGGATTGCCAACTCTTCCCAGTGCACGAAAGGCATTTGCCCGAACCAAGTCGCTTTCGTCGTTGGCCAGTTCCAATAATTTCATACTTGCTCGGTAATCACCGATTTTTCCCAATGCTTGCGCAGCCATTGCCCGGACAATCCGGTTCGGGTCATTAAGGGCACAAATAAGAGCGGGTACAGCCTGCGGCTCGCCGATTTCGCCCAACGCCTGGGCAGAAACAATCCGCACCGCCGCGGAACCATCAGTCAGCCCGGACAGAAGTCTTTCACAAACGCCCTGATGCCGCAGTCGACCAAGGACATTAGTCGCCCGGGCACGGACATCAGCCGAAGGATGGCAGAGAGCGGTGAAAACCGATTCCAGGGCAATCTCGCCAAGTATAACGAGCGAGTTAACAGCCGTCTCTGCGACATTGGCATCATTGTCTGCCAGCGCCTGACTCAGTTTTTCCGCCGACCGGATATGGCGAATTTTCCCCAACGCTCGCACCGCTGCCAGACGAACACTGCTGGCGTTATCATTTAAGAGTTCAGCGATGGCACCAACTGCTGCCGGTTCACCAAATATCCCTAACACATCAGCGGCAAGACTGCGGATGTTGGGGTCGGTTTGACCAAGCAGCCGGATAATGGGTGGTATGGCGGCACTACCGGTAGCAATCAGTCGGTTGAGTGCCTCTGTTCGTTCTGCCGGGTTGTCAGCAGTAAGAGACTGAAGTAGATATTGCACCGAACGCTCAGATATTTCCTGTAATGCCTTTTCGGCAACTGAACGCACTTCGGGTGAAGGGTCTTCGGAAATGATGCGTGTGAGGATGGCGGCGGCACTACGGTCGCCAATTCTACCCAGCGCGACAGCTGCTGATTTGCGCACCAGTAGATTATCATCATTGAGTTCGTCAATAAGGGGATTGACTGCCTGACTGCTGCCTATAGCACCCAGAGCTTCAGCAGCGGCAATCTGGACTGCCGGATTGGTGTCACGGAGTAATTCGATAAGCCCCGGGATAACCCCCTCAGTGCCAATTTTCCCCAAAGCTTGAGCGATGGCTTGCCGCACTTCAGGTTGATTGTCATTTATATGTTTGACGAGGAAATCAATACCTTCAGTCGCGCCGAGTTTACCAAGCAGTTCGGCAATGGAAGGGTCGATTGGTCCTTGCCAGTCCTGAAGAAAACGGATAACCGGTTCTATTGCCGATTTGCCCAAGGAGGAAAGTATTCCAGTTACCCTAGTACGGATATCCGGTTCTGGGTCTGCGAGGAGAAAAACCAGAGCCCCAGCCTGGAAGGCGGCATCAAAAATCTGCAGCCGGGTGATGGTAATGCGCCGTACATTTGGGTCGGGATGGCGGAGATTGGCAATAAGTTCTGATATCAAAACATTACCTCTTCTTTTTCTTTATCGGTGGTTGCAACTCTTGAATGAGCCAGCAAAGGTATTTTTCTGAGCCGGTAATCACTGGGAGTGCAATTATTTCAGGTATTTCATAGGGATGGATTTGTTTAATAACCTGCTCCAGTTTTCGGTAATGTCTCAAGTCAGTTTTAAATATGCAGAGCCGTTCCTCGCTTGATTCAATCCTTTTTTGCCACCAGTAGGTGCTGGTGAGTGGAGCTGTTACCTGGACGCAAGCGGCAAGGTGCAAATTCAAGGCAATAGCAGTTAATTTTTGAGCAACAGTTTTACTGGGAACTGAAGTAATTACGAGTAAATATTGTGAAGCCACATTTATAGTGTGCCTTCGCTGACATTTGCTGTCAAGAATTTGACTCAAAGTTTCTCCGGGGTTATAATTATTATAGAACGCTACGATGTGCATGTTAGCAAGGTTAATAAAATAACTGGAGGTAATTTATGAAGAGAGTGTTATTGGCACTATTTGTGGTGCTGATTGGTTCTGGTTTCGGGCTGGTGAGTCCGGAGCTGGAGCGGCACCTGGCAGTGGCTGATGCGTCTCAGCGTTTGCCGGTGCACATAGTCTTGAAGCGGCAGTTTGACAAGGGTTTGCTCAACTCGCTGGTTGATGGTCTGCCGCGGGCGCAGCGCCGGGTTGAGGTGGCGCGGATACTCAATGACTTCTCGGCACGGGAGCAGGCTGGTCTTTTGGGGTTTCTCAAGGCACAGGAGGTTAATGGTGCGGTGGCGGACATCAGACCCTTATGGATTGTGAATGCGGTTTACTGTGAGGCGACGCCCGAGGTTATCAGGCAGATAGCCGCGCGCGCCGAGGTCAACTATGTCAACTATGATCTGGCATACTGTCCTGACCTTTTAGAGCCTTTAGGTGAGAAGGAGGAGGGCAGGGATGAGGTTGCTTGGGGTGTGCAGAAGATTCGCGCACCTGAGGTTTGGGTCCAGGGGTTTACCGGTAAGGATGTGGTCTGCGGACACATCGACACCGGCTGTGACTACACCCATCCTGACCTGGCTGACCATATGTGGACTGACCCACACTATCCCTATCATGGCTGGAACTTTGAGGAGAACAACAACAATCCGATGGATGTGCAGGGTCATGGGACGCACACGGCAGGGACGGTGGCGTCTGATGGGACCAGTGGCAGTCAGTGCGGGGTGGCGCCGGATGCGCAGATAATGGTGTGTCGGGTGCGGACAGTGGCGGACTCGGTGGCAGAAAGTCAGTGCTGGCAGGCGATGCAGTTTGTGGTGGCGCCGGACTCCTCACCTGAAAACGGGGCTGATTTATATACGATGTCACTGGGCTGGCAGTTGTCCTGGCTGCCACATCAGGCGACCTGGCGTGGGGTTGCGGACAATGTCAATGCTGCGGGTGTGATTCAGGTGGTGGCGGCGGGCAATGAGCGCAGCATCAACCCGCCCAACTCCTGCCGCTGTCCTGGCAATGTGCCACCGCCCTGGTGGAATCCCGAGAACACAGGTGAGGGCACACTTTCCGGGATTATGTCGATTGGAGCGACCGATTCCACAGATGCGATTGCCTATTTTTCCAGTCGTGGTCCGGTGACCTGGCAGAATGTGCCACCTTATAATGACTATGCGTATCCGCCGGGTTTGACCCGTCCGGATATGAGTGCGCCGGGTGTGGCGGTGAAGTCCTGCCGGGTTGGCGGTGGTTATACGGAGATGGACGGAACCTCAATGGCGACCCCGCATGTGGCAGGCACGGTCTGTCTGATGCTTTCCAAGAACCCGAATCTGAGTCCGGCGGTGGTGGATTCAATTCTTGAGGTCACGGCGGTGGATTTGGGGACTACGGGCAAGGACTGCGACTTTGGTGCGGGCAGAATCGATGCCCTTGCTGCGGTCAATTATGTTACCGGCTCTGGCGGTCCGATGATTGTCCTGCGCACAGTGGCAATTCATGATTCGCCACCGGGTGGTAATAACAATGGCAGGCTTGACCCTGGTGAACAGGCAAAACTGCGGATAACCCTGCGCAATTCTGGTGGTGCAGCCTGTAACAATACTACCGGAACATTCCGGTCAACTGACAGCCGGCTCTCGGTGATTGATTCCCTCGGCACCTGGGGTGATATCGGTTCTGGTGAAGAGGCGACCAACACAATTGACCCGATTGAGGTTTCGGCATCAAGTTTAATACCGCCCGGAACAAGGGTTGCCTGCACTTTGTTTGTTACCGGTGACAGTGCTGACTACTCCACTAAAATCTCCGTGCCTTTAACTGTGGGTGTGCCACCACCACAGCCCGGGACAATCATCTGGGGTCCGAAGGTTTGTCCGGGAATGCCAAGTGACTGGGGTCTTTACGGTGTTGCCTATAATCAGCAGGACAGCCTGATTTACTGTGTTTACTTTATGACCCCTACGCTTTACAAATACACCTCTGATTCTTTATTGCAGTCCCGAGGCACGATAACCCTGCCCGAGGACTCCTGCACCGATATTGCCTACTGCTCCTATGACAACACCTTCCTCTTGGTTGCCAACCCCTCCAAGCGGGTTTACAAGATTACGCCCAGTGGTTCGGTAATCCGCTATTTCACGGTGCCCGAGGCTGAGTATCCC
>CAZNRV010000021.1:0-9679 GCA_964575495.1 uncultured bacterium | reverse complement strand
CTGCGTGATGGTGTTAAAGTCCAGCGCCAGCAGGGCAGGGGCAAACTGTGATGGCACCGAACCCGCTCAAACATTCGCAGATAGCAATCATCGGTGGTGGACCTGCAGGTCTTTCTGCAGGTATTGTAGCGGCAAAACTTGGCGCTCAGGTTTGCCTGATTGACGACAACCCAAGGCTCGGCGGTCAACTGATAAAACAGACCCACAAATTCTTCGGCTCAAAGAACCTTTACTGCGGAACCAGAGGCATTGACATCGCCAAAATTCTTGAAGATGAACTGCGCGCAGCCGGTTGCGAAATCATCTTGAACACCACTGTTATCGGTAATTTTCAGCCCAAGATTCTCGGCCTTGCCAGCCCTGATAGGTTCACAAAACTAACCTATGACCGACTGATTATTGCCACCGGTGCGAGTGAAAACAACATCCTTTTTGAGAATAACGACCTGCCCGGTGTTTATGGCGCTGGTGCGGTTCAGACCCTGATGAATGTCTACGGCATCAGACCGGGCAAAAGGGTTTTGATGGTTGGTTCTGGCAACATCGGTCTCATCGTCTCATATCAATTGATTCAGGCAGGTGTTGAGGTTGTTGCGGTTGTTGAGGCGCTGCCCAAGATTGGCGGCTATCATGTCCATGCGGCAAAACTCAGGCGCCTCGGTGTTCCGATTCTTGTCTCCCACACAATCAAAGCCGCATTGGGCAGGGATTGTGTTACCGGTGCAATCATCTACCGTTTGAACAGAAAATTCCAGCCGATAAAAGGAACTGAAAAAACGCTCAAGGTTGACACCATCTGCCTTGCGGTTGGTCTTTCACCACTTGTTGAACTTCTTTCCCAAATTGGCTGCCAACTTATTTATATTCCAGAACTTGGAGGTCTGGTTGCCTGGCATAACGATGACCTAAAAACATCAGTTCCTCAAGTCTATGTTGCCGGCGATGTCAGCGGTATTGAAGAGGCATCAACCGCAATTCTTGAGGGCAGAATCGCAGGCGCAAATGCGGTGATGAGCCTTATGGGTAAAAACCCTGAAGCCGAGCGCATACTTGAGGATGCAAAAGCCGAACTTGCCCTTATCCGCCAGGGTCCATTTGGTGAAAAGGCAACCCGTGGCAAAAAGAGCCTTTACGCGCTCAATCGGGTAGCTCAAGCCTGAACCCGCAGTTTCTATTTTATGAAACACCGGACAAAAAAGACTGCCCCTAAAAAACTACCTGTTCGTAAATTCAGGTATCTTTCCTCGCCGGCAATCCCATATTTTATCATCGCCATAGCAACATTCATCTACTTCTTTGAGATTGTCTTCGGCCAGAAGTTTCTCTGGGAGGACATCCTTTATCAGTACTACCCGTTCCATTACTTCCTATTCAATAACCTCCGCCACCTTTCAATCCCGCTCTGGAACCCGTATATGTTTGCCGGTATGCCATTTCTTGCTGATATCCAGACCCAGGTCTTTTATCCGCTTAACTGGCTCTTTGCTCTGATTTCCTCCCAAAATCAGAGCTATGTGTTCTGGCTCGTTGAGCTCAAAGCCATCCTCCATCTCCTGTTAGGTGGCATCGGCTTTTATCTTTTAATGAGGGAACTGAAGCTATCAAAATATTCAGGCGTCATCAGCGGACTCACCTTTTCCTTTTCCAGTTTTATGATTATGCACATCATCCACCTCACCCTTGTCAGCACCTTTGCCTGGTTTCCGCTCATCCTCTACTTCTTCTATCGCACCCTTTCCTATCGCCGCCTGCGCGACTCTGTTTTTGCCGGAATTTGCCTCGGGCTTGCCAACCTTGCCGGACATCCCCAGATGACCTTACACATCGTCTACTGCCTTGGTCTCTTCTTTATTCTTTATCTTTTCTTCAACTGGCACAGCAAAAAAACCTTTATCCTCAAAAACTACCTGCCCTTTTTCATCCTGACAATCGTGATTGGCTTTGCCCTTGCTGCTTCTGCCTACCTGCCTGCATATCAGTACTCATTTCACACTGTGCGCGAATTGATGACCTTTGCCGAATCTGCTGAAATCTCCCTCTCCCCTTCATTTTTCATCACCATCTTAATCCCAAAATTCTTTGGCAGCCTGACAGCGACCGGAACCGACTCGGTTCAATTCTGGGCAAATCCCGCTGGTTATGCCTACTGGGAAACCGCTTTATACATTGGAATTGTCCCTCTTGTTTTAAGCATAATCGGCATCCTGTTTAACCGTCACCATCTGCACTGGCACTTCTCCATTCTTGCCATCCTCGCTCTTTTGCTCGCATTAGGCAGATTTACCCCTTTTTACCGGCTCGCATTTGAACTTTTGCCCGGATTTGACCGCTTCCGCATCCCTGCCCGGTTCATCGGTCTCTTGACAGTTGCCTTCGCCTATTTCACCGGTCTGGGAATTGATGTCCTGATCAAAGAAAAACCAAACAACCGCATCCTCATCCCTGGGCTTTGCCTTTTTGGTTATGCACTCATTATCCTCTTTTTACTCATTACCGCTGCCCTCACAAAAACTTTCCCCTTATTAAAATCCCCCCCGCTATTCTCCAACGCCCTGAACCAGACCGGCATCCTTTTTATATTTCTTGTTCCGCTCCTCATCATTATCTATCTCAGAAACCGCTACTTCCGTTTTGCGCCTGTGTTCGCCTCGCTGTTAATCTTACTGACATTCATCGACCTTTACACCTTCGGACACAAATTCAACCTTGGCACTAACAAACCTGAGGAGTTCTATCCCAAGCGCCCTTTTATTGACAATTTAATAAAGGAGACCAAAGAAACACCTCTCCGCATCAACGCCCGCTCAGGCTCCTACATGATTCTGCAGCGCAACGAAGGGCTCATCTGGCAACTGGAACTGCTTGAAGGCTATACACCCTTAAAACTCACCGACTATGTCACCTTTGAAATCCCGGTTGAGCGCAGAAACGACCTTTTGAATGTGAAATACCGCATCAGCATTGACTCAATCAGACAGACCCTTGGGCTTGTTCCCAATCCTACCGCCTTACCCCGTGCCTGGCTTGCCGACTCCTTTATTGTCATTCCTGAACGCGACCGAATCCTTTCAACCCTTTCTGATACCGGATTTGACTATCGCCGGGTTGTCATCCTCGAAAAGCCCCCTCCATTTGAACCCGAACCAAACCACACGAGCGTGCCTTTCCGCAATGTTATAATTACCAACCGCTCACGAGAAAAAATCTCTCTTCAGGTAAAAATAGACCGACCTGCAATCCTTGTCCTCTCTGAAATCTACTATCCTGAATGGAAGGCTTTGATTGACTCCCGACCTGCTGAAATTCTCCGTGCCAATTACTGTCTGCGCGCCCTTCCTCTTCCTGCAGGCACCCACACCGTGATTTTTTATTATGACCGCACCTGGTTTAATCTCGGCATCATCATCAGTCTATTGGCACTTGCCGGCACCTTAGCGACTTTAATATTTACGAACAAAAGGCGGGCTCAGAACTTAAAATAAAGCACCGCCACCACACTCAAAAGCCAGAAGAGAACATCAACAATCAAAGGTAAATCAGTAAACAGAACCTTTTCCGGCGCTCCTCCCTCCTCCTTGCGATAAACCAGATATAGATAACGGTAAATCCCGTAAAGCACAAAAGGAACGGTCAGAATCAGATTGTGCGTCCCGAACTTCTGAACAGTTTCCGGTGAAATCGTATAAAGGCAGTAACCGATAACCGTTGCCGAAGTTGCAACTGCAATCATCTGGTCCAGAAGCCTCTCTGAATACTTGCCCAGAACACTGCGATGGGAAATCCCGCCCCCTTCAAGAAACAAAAGTTCATGCCTGCGCTTGGCAAGTGCCAAAAACAGCGCCAAGAGTATTGCGCAGACAAAGAGCCAGGGTGAAACCTGCACCTTAATCACATAGGTGCCGGAAATTGCCCGCAGGGCAAAACCCGCAGCAACCACCATCACATCAAGCACCACAATCTTCTTCAGACTGAACGAATATGCCAGTTGCAAGACAAAATAAGAGGTAATGATAAGCCCGAACCGCCAGTCAAGCCAGAAACCACCGCCTATCCCGATAAGCAGCGCAACTATCGCGGCAACCGCCGCCGGAAAAACCTGCAGTTGCCCTGAGGCAATCGGACGCAATCGCTTCTTCGGATGGGTACGGTCCTGCTCCTTATCAACGATATCATTGATGATATAAGCCGCGCCCGATACCAGACAGAAGACCGCAAATGCGCAGAGGCTTTTCAGCACCTTTGGCAGTTGCAAGAGATTTTCTGAAAAGACCAGTGCGGCGAAAACCAGGAGGTTCTTCACCCACTGCTTCGGTCTCATTGACCGCAAAATTCCTGAAACCATTACTCAAAAACTTTTACTCCAAACTCCTCCCTTGTCAAATAATACCTCCCATTGGGAAATGACCAAACGTAATTTCGAGCCACGCTTTCCATCATTTCGAGCCTGTCGGAAAATCCCTTGAGTGTATATATAAATAAACAAAACATCAGCCCCTATTTTGAGGTTAAGTTTCTTATTTATGAAATTTAGCGAAAGTTTACTTTTAGCCGGGGGATAACCCCCTACCTCAATCTGAATTTATGCCGAATTGCTCAAATTAAACCGGGTTCAATCATATCACCGCTACCGAATCTTAATCTGAAAACGCCTATCAAAACCAATCCTAAAATCGCCCTCAACCCCAATTTTGAACCCCTTTTGCCTGTTTGCCGACGATAAATTATTACTTGACTTTTATTTAAAGGGTAGTATAATAATATGTCCGTTGGGAACGGGTTAACAGCGGGCAAAAAGAAAAGAGTAACCCGAAAAAAAAGGCTAAGAACCGTTCAGGGCAATGGAGTGCAGCATAGGCACCTGAAAACATTAATACGGTCCGTGCGCGAACCCACCTTTTGAACGATTCTGAACCAAAAAATAAACAAAAGGAGTTAAAGTATGGCAAGGCGCTTGTTTGTGGGTAATCTGCCCTTCAGCGCAACCGAAACCCAGCTGCGTGACCTTTTCGGTCAGCACGGCGAGGTGGTCTCGGTAAATATCGTCACCGACCGGTTTACCAATCGTCCCCGTGGGTTCGCCTTCGTGGAGATGGCTACTGATGAAGCGGCACAAGCCGCAATTCAGGGGCTCAACGGTTACACAATGGAAGAACGGGCACTCAATGTGAATGAGGCTCGGGAAAAAACCGAAAGCCGTGGCGGTTTCAACAGCAGCCGCGGTTCCCGTTCTCCACGCCGTGGTGGTCGTGGTACTGGCGGTTATTCTGCTGGTAAACGCTGGTAAAAAAACAACCAAACCAACCAGGCGGGCTCATCTTGAGCCCGCTTGACTTTCATATTAAGATGTTATACTTGAAATATGCCACCATTAATTGAACAGGAAGATAAAATCAAAAGAATCTTGACGCAGGCTCTGCGTTATGCCCAACAGCGGGTCGAATACGCCGACATCCTTTACGAAAGCGCCCTGCGCATTGAACTGCAGCAGTTGCCCGACCATCTGCTCCAGAAACCATTTAACGCCAAAGCCCGGATTCAAATCCGCCTGCTCAATGAGGGCAAAAAGGTGGAACTTAAGGTCGGCGCCCTTGACAGCGCCTCGCTGAAAATGGCGGTTGACGATGGTGTCAAACTTCTGAACCTAACCCCGGCCCCGCCGCGACCGGTTCGTCTTACACCGATTCCCTCCCCCAACCGGATTCGCTATGGTCTTGCCGCTCCCAGGCTTTTCCCATCTGGGAAGATTTTCGCCGCTCTGGTCACAGGGGTGCAAAACATCGCTCGCCTGATTGAACGCCAGAACCCGGGGATGGAAATCAAACCTGAATTCTGGTTCTTCTCCCAGAGAGAGGAAAAGGTAATTGCCGACACCCAAGGTGTTTTCAAAACCCAGGTAATGCCCAGGACATTTTTTCAGCTCTTCACAAAGGTTAAAGGTCCAAATGGCAAGATGACCCAAACCAGGGCAAGACTCGGCAACCCTCTCCCCTACTCTTTTATTATTGAAAAGAGCGGAAGAAATTATCGCCTTACTCCGCATGCTGCCCGCCACATCCGCAACTGGATGGAAAATACCGTTGCCCTGCAGCACGCTGTCAGCCTTTCATCGGAAGAGGTCAAAGCGCTCACCCACCTTGTCTTGCACTACACCACGATTGGTGTCTTTGTCCACGAAGCGCTCGGTCACAACTTTGAGGCGGATATTGTCAAGGCTGGCGGCTCTGGCATCATTGACCAGGAGGGCAAGCCGCGTGGCATCGTCGCTGCCGAAACTGTCAATATCATTGACGGCCCCTTGCCCGGACGCTGGAACGAAGGTTTTGGCACCGAATTCATTGACGACGAAGGGGTTGAGGTAAAGGCAAAAATGCTCGTGGAAAAAGGCGCGGTCGGAGAAATGATTCACAACCGCGAGACCGCTGCCTATTTCAACACCTTACCCAACGGTGGCGCCTTCAGTGAAATGGGTGACCGCCGGCTCCCGCGCATGTCCAATACCTTTATTCAGCCGGCAACAAAGAAAATCTGGTTTAAAACCCTTAAGAGTCTCATCAAGGACATCCCCAGGGGGATAATCCTTGAAGGCACTTCAGGTGGCGCGGTTTCCAAAGACGGCATGTCATCATCGGTGCTGATTGGCTACCTGATTGAAGACGGCAAAATCACCAAAACGGTCAACCCATCCAACTTCTCTGCCAAGACCCTTTATGCCCTGCGTTATGTTGACGGCTTTGCGGGACCAATCACCATCGCCGATGTCGGTTTCTGCGGCAAGGGTCAGACCAAATTTGTCGGCGACGGTGGTCCTGTCTGGACAAGGATAAAAAACAACGAATATGTCAGCCTTTCGGTTCAGGGGTGATTTATGGACTTAATTAAATTCAGTGAACAGGTAAAAAAGAGTATCAAAAAACTGGCGCTGCACGACTACGAACTTTTTCTGACCGTCCACCGAACACTTGACACCCGTATTGAAAACAAAGAGATTACCATGGAACTTAATGAAGACATCTTCTCTGGCTGCCTGCGGGTTCTCAAAGGCGACAAAATCGGCTATGTCCCTTTTACCGAACCCAACCTCAGCCTTATTGAACTTGGCGTCACCACCGCACTGGTCAAGGCACCACCCGCATCCTTTACCAATTTTGCCGTGATTTCCGCTTCTCAGGAACCCTCGCCCGCATTTGACCCTGAGGTTGCCCGATTGATTGACACACCGGCAAAGATTCAGCAACTTGCCCAGGATTTGATTCGGCGCGCCTACGCAACAAATAGAATCGAAACCATTGAAGGCACTATCAGAACAGACATTGAAAGTCGGCTCTTGACGACGCTTAACAGCACCAGACCAGCCTATGCCGAACGAACCCTGTTCTCAGCCTATGCCGAGGTCAACAACAAGGACTTTGACTTCGTTGCGGGCAGAAAAATGCCACAACTGGAACTTATCCCCGAACTCGGCGCCGCTGTTGCCCGCAGCCTTCCTGAAAAGGAAACCTCACCAGCGGCTGAAGGGATGAAAGGCAAGACCGTGCCCGTGATTCTGCATCCGGTTTTCACTGAAGATATGATTCGCCGCCTGATTGCCGAACACCTCTACGCCTCAACTGTTCAAGAAAAAATGTCCCGTTACAGTTTGGGCGCCCAGGTTATGTCCCGCCTCATTACCCTCTGGGATGATGCCACCTTCCCGTTCGGCAATACCACATTCCCCGTTGACGACGAAGGCACACCTGCACGCAAGAACCTGATAATTGAAAATGGCTTCTTAAAAATGTTCCTCTATGACCGCACCACCGCCCTGCGTGATAAGGTTGAATCCACCGGCAATGGCAGGCGCAGACCGGTCCTGATAGAAGACGAACACGAGGCACCGGTTCGCTGCACCATCAATGATATCTTCATCGCGCCTGGTCAGACCCCGCTTGCGGATATGATTAAAGGAATTGAGCAGGGCATTTACATCAAAATCCTTCTTGGCTTTCATACCGCTAACCGCACCACCGGCGACTTTGCCAACACCCTCTATTTCGGAAGGATTATCAGAAATGGCGAACTTGCCAGCCTGCCTGAACCCGGACGCTGGTCAATAAAAGGCAATGCCCTTAGTGCCCTCAAAACGGTCAGTGTTGTCAGTGCTGAAACCCTCTCGGTCGGCTCAGGCGTCCTGCCCTGGATTCAGACTGAACTGACCGTAGGTTAGATTTTATTGTAGCGGGCGATTCTTAACATTGCGAGCAGCTCCCGGAAAGCCCCGAAATAAAGCACCTGACTTGCCATCCAGGAACGATTGATACTGGCAACTATCTGAGGTTTGGTTGCCCCGTAACCGATAACCATCCCCCGCAAAACCGCATGCCCGAAAACAAACCCGCAGGCAATCGCCAGCCCAAACCCTAACAGATAACCGAAAACCCCAAATTCAAAACTAACAACCAGATTGAGCAAACCGGCACACAAAAATGCCAGCGCCGCCAAAACCAAGAATGTCCCGGCAAAGGTAGCGAAAGGTGAAAAACCAATAAACCGCTGCACCGCTGGATAAAACCTGACCGCTCCAATCAGCGCCAGAATCAAAAAAATTGTCTCGTACAGAATCAAGGAAAAATCCCTGATTACCCTTAAAAACTGCACACCCGCAATCAATGCAACTACACCAACTGTCAACAGGTCAATCTGACTGAATCCCATCCTTTTTCATTAACAATCAAGACCCCTGCCCGGGACGCTTGAAAAACATTATCGCTCTGGTGATGATGCCGCTGTGTTCAGAACCATTGATTACCGCCACCAATTCCCAGCCCTCGCGTCCGAGGTCATTAACATAAGCCTCAACCCCTTCCATCGTATCACGCGGCTTCGGCTCTCCTGGAACCTGCACACCCCAACGTGCCAGTTTCAGAATCGGGCTCAAATTGATATCAATCTGCAGAAACTTATACTCCCATTTGCTCATCTTATAACTCCTTTCCCTAATAGTAATCTGGCACCCGCACCAGTCAAGCTTGTCATCCCACCGCCGCCCTCATCCAAAGAACCCCTGACCCGACCCAAAAACCGGTCTCAACCGCCACCAAAGAAATAATGCCCATTGCAACCCATAAAACTATCTCCAAAACCGCTTACAAAACAACTTGCAAAACAATCAGGGGGGTGGTATGGGGGCTGGGGTCTGAAATTTGGGAAATTTCGCATAATACATTGAATCTCAATATAATAGGGCATTATTTCCCGATTGCATTAAGTGTATTTTTATATACACTTAGACCTGACTCTCCCCGAAAAAATGATAGGGTTGAGGTAAAGGTTCAGGTTGAGGTTGAACTGGGTAATGACCAATGGAAAGAAGAAGGGATTAGGGGATGAAGGGATGAAGACTTCATCTCTCCATCACTTCATATCTCCGAGGATTTAGAAATTGTTTGGGATTTAGATATTGGGATTTAGGATTTTTAACCGGATATGGTTTGCAGTTCTTGGTTCGTAGTTCTTGGTTCGTGGTTCTGAGAACTGGGAACTTGGAACTGAGAACATAGAACTGTCCGAAGGGAGGGCAGACCTTCAGGTCTGCAAATCTTTCAAGTCATTGCGAGGGTCCCCACGCCTGTGTCATTGCGTTCTGCTAAAGGCAGGTGGCAATCTCCTTCTGGACACAGGCTCGGGACAAGCTCCGCCCGTG
>CAZNRV010000020.1:0-2372 GCA_964575495.1 uncultured bacterium | reverse complement strand
TATATACACTTTGGACCTTGAACTGATTAAGTAAAATTTTTAAAATTCTTGACCTTGCTTGTGAAACCAAAGACTTTGTAATTTTTATTGTCGCGCCAGGTTTGCGCAGCTTGCATAATCGCAAGGTATCTGGAGTTATATTTGACTTGGAATGCAAATGCGTGATAATTAGTTGTGGTTGTAAAGATTGAAGTATACAACGATGGCGAATGCTGGTGTGCCCGTGGTATCGGTGTTGACATTTTCACCTGTAGTGAGACGCTGGACCAGTTGTTGGCTGAGGTCAAGGATGCTGCCGCCTGCCACTTTGATGATGAACTGAAGAAAGGAAAACCGCTGACCCTTTTGATTCTCACTGAGACCGAGGTTACGAGTGGCACCGAGGTTACCGCAGGTTAGCGGCGAAGCGCTTGTCGCATTGCTGCGCCGGCTCGGGTATCAGGTAGCGCGCCAGCGTGGTAGCCATATACAACTGACGAAGACAACGGCTTCTGGTGAACACCGGATTACTGTTCCTGACCACAAGACAATTGCCAAGGGCACATTGAACGATATCCTGTCAAAGGTCAGTCTGTGGGCCGGTATTCCCAAAGAAGATATTCTGCGGCAAATTTAGCAACCCGGCATCTGCCACCAAAACCGGGTTTTGAAATGCTGGACTTCAGGGGTAAACTTTTGTTATTTAATTTTCTTTAGTTTATGAGCAAAGGAATATTAACCGAAACCCAGGTGATTGAAACTATAAAGAAGGTAGTGAGGATGCGTGGTCATCTGAAGGTTGGTATTGGTGATGATGCCTGCGTTCTTGCTGATGGCAGAACAGTTGTTACTACCGATGCCTATGCTCAAGGGGTCCATTTTGACCTTGGATATATGGATTACTATGATATCGGCAGCCGTTGTGCCTGTGCCTGCCTTTCTGATGTGGTGGCGATGGCAGCCGAACCTTTGGTGCTTTTGATTTCCCTGTGTCTGCCCAAGGAAATCAGGAGCGGTCAGATAAAGCGCCTGTATCAGGGGATGGAGGCGGTGTGCAGGAGGATGGGTTGTGAGATTGGTGGTGGTGACATCATCGCCTCAAATAAGTTGATTCTCAGCCTCAGTGCTATTGGCAGGGGTGATAAACCCATTCTTCGTTCAGGTGCTCGGGCGGGCGAGTTTGTCTATCTGACCGGTTATGCCGGACTGGCTGAAACCGGACGCATCTTGCTTGTTCAGGGCAAAAGGGAAGTGCGCGCCATTTCTGGTGCAAAGGCGGCGATTTCACGCCATCTCTTTCCCCTGCCCAGAATTGAAGTGATGAGGAAACTGAAAGGGCAGATGAGCGCATTGATTGACACCTCTGATGGTCTGGCAACCGATGCCCGCCATGTTGCGGAGATGAGCAATGTCCGGCTTGTCATTTACCCGGAGAGGATTCCGGTTCAGGGCGCGACGGTTAAACTCTGTCAACTCATTGACAAAAATCGGCTCAGGTTTTGCCTGACTGCGGGTGAGGATTATGAGCTGCTGTTCACCAGCAGGGAAAAACTGCCAGCCCGGATTTTAAATGTTCCTGTGAGCCTGATTGGCAGGGTGGAAAGGGGTAAAGGGCTGTATTATGAGGAAAAGGGGGTATTAAGAGCAATAAGAGAGCGTGGTTATGACCATCTTGCCAAAACAAGAGGCTAAAATGTTGACAACATGTGGATAAATATGTGGAAAAGTGCAGTTTTTAATTAACTATAGTACCAAATATACCCTTGTATAACAAAGATAAATGAATTTGCTGATTTTTTCGGCAGGTAATTTTTAAGTTATTTTTTATCAAATATTTAAAGAGTTGAATACCAATGTTAATTTTATTTGACATACTATATATTGTGCGGTATTATTATTAAGCACTATATGAAGTGTCCATATTGTTCAAGTGAAGAGGATAAGGTTCTTGACTCCAGGCCTGCTCAGGAGGGTAATGCGATTCGCAGGCGCAGGGAGTGTTTGAAGTGCGGTAAGCGTTTTACCACTTATGAGTATATTGAACGGACACCTTTAATGGTTGGCAAGCGTGACGGACGGCATGAACCTTATGACCGACAGAAGGTTATTAACGGTATTCTTCTTGCCTGCAGGAAAAGGCCGGTTGGAAGGGCAGAGATCGAAAAAGTTGTGGATGCGGTTGAGATGAAATTGAGTGAGGATGGTCGGGTTGAGGTCAGTTCAGCGGAGTTGGGAGAAATGGTGTTGGAGCAGTTGATAAATCTTGACCCGGTAGCCTATGTCAGGTTTGCTTCGGTTTACCGACAATTCAATAGTCCAGAACAGTTTGTTGAGGAGCTAAAAAATTTAAGAAAGGGAGGTATTGGTGGCAGCACCGAGAAAGAGGACAAAGA
>CAZNRV010000019.1:0-3323 GCA_964575495.1 uncultured bacterium | reverse complement strand
CAATGCTTTTGGGCGCAATACTGGTTTTTACCCGTTTTGGGCTGCGCATCCGGCAGGATGGGGTGTGCGTGTTGTTTGCGCTCTCAGGGATGATGCTGTTTGTCATTCTTTTTTATCGCGCGCCCGCACTCAGTTTTGCCGCGCTTTTGACAGCACTGGTAGTGATTTACCGGCATCGTGAGGCGCTTGGTTTTTAATGAGATTCGCTAATTTCTTTATTGACAGTTACCGGCTTTTAATCTTTGTTGGCGTCCAGTTTTTGATTGCGGTGAGCAACTGGTTTTTGCTGCGCAGACCGAAAAAAGTCAACTGGGCAGGCAGGAGACCAAAGGTTTCAGTCCTGGTGCCGGCGCGTAATGAGGAGAAAACGATTGCTCTGTGTGTCAATTCACTGATTGCGCAGGATTATCCTGATTTTGAGGTGGTGGTTCTCAATGACCGTTCTGAAGACAGGACAAGAGAGATTTTAGCCGACAGGTGTTTCCAAGGGTTGCGGGTGATTGAGGGCAAGGAGGTTTTAGAGGGATGGACCGGCAAGAACTGGGCGTGCTATCAGCTGGCGCAGAATGCTGCAGGTGAAATTTTGCTTTTTACCGATGCGGATACGGTCTTTCAGAGAGAGACGCTCAGCAGCGCGGTTGGGATGATGCAGGAAAGCGGTGCGGATATGCTCACCGGTATTGTCAGAAATGTTTTGCCCAGTTTTGGCGAGCAGATTACTGTTCCTTTTCTTTTCTGGTCAATAATGTCAATTCTGCCCGTAGGGGTTGCGCAAAGCAGGCGTGGTTCAAAGGCTTTTGTGGCGGCAAACGGCAAGTTTTTACTTTTTCGCAAAACCGCTTATGAACTGATTGGCGGGCATCAGGCGGTTAAGGCAGAAGCGGCAGAGGATTTGGCTTTGGGCAGGCTGATTAAAGGTGCCAGGATGAGGTGGCTTTTGATTGACTGCACAAGTCTGGTTTCAACAAGGATGTATCACGGGTTGCTGTCAGCCTGGCAGGGGTTCAGCAAGAACTTTTTTGCGATTTTTGATTACCGGGTTGTGCCCGCGCTCTTTGTCTGGTTCTGGATGCTTTTGATTACTTATCACCCGTTGATTGTTGCCGGTGTGCTCGGGCTGAAGGGCGATTTCAGTTGTCAGTTTCAGGCAGCAGCAGGGACGGTCATTTTGACAGTCCTCATCTGGGTACTGACAGTTTTAAAGGGGAGGCTGCCCAAACGGATAGTCCTTTTTTATCCGCTGACGATGACGGTTGCGGTGGTGATTGGATTGAGTTCGCTTGTTTTGACCGTTTTCGGCAGGACCGGGTGGAAGGGAAGACGTTTGCCCAGGCACCGAATCAGGATTTTTTAAGTGCGCGCACCTGAACGGGGATGCGCCTTATCATAGACCTTGCGTAGCCTTTCAACTGTGAGATGGGTGTAAATCTGGGTTGAGTTAAGGGAGGCATGACCCAAAAGTTCCTGAACCGCACGCAGGTCCGCACCCCGTTCAAGGAGATGGGTGGCAAAGGCATGGCGCAGGGAATGGGGGTTGGTGGCGGTAACACCCGCAATGCGGCTGAGTGCAGTGGCGACGATTTTCTGGACTGAGCGGGTGGTGAGACTTTTGCCCTGGTTGTTCTGAAAGATGGGTTCGGCAAGAGGATTGGGACGGACCGTTAGGTATTTCTGTAGCGCCTCTTTTTCCTTTCTGCCCAAAGGTAGGATGCGTTCTTTGCCGCCTTTGCCCCGAACCCGGATGGTCTCATGCTGAAAGTCAATATCTGAGAGTTTGAGCCCGACCAGTTCAGCAGCGCGCAGACCTGAGCCGTAGATGGTTTCAAGAATTGCAGAGGCGCGCAAAGAGGCGGGCGAGTCATCAAGGGGCGTTAATGCCTGGGCTACCTGAAACTGGGTCAGGAGGGGTGGGAGTTTTTTCTCCAAACCCGGTCCTTTGATGGCCTGAGCCGGGTTTGATTTCATATTGCCGGTTTCAACAAGATAGCGGAAGAACGACCTGAGGCTGGAGAGTTTGCGCGCGGTGCTTTTGCTGGAGTACCCGTAGCGCATGACAGCGCCGATGAAGTCTCTGATGTCCTTGCGCTCAATGGCGCTTAAGGGTTTTGAGCCCAGCCGGTCCGCGCAGAAGTCAAAGAACTGGCACAGGTCAATCTGATAGGAACGAACGGTATGGGAGGAAAAGTTGCGCTCCTTTTTGAGGTAGGCAAGAAAGTCGTTCAGGGCGGACCGATAAGCGGGCTGCAACTCCACAAATAAAGATAACTACATTTGACCGCCTGTCAAGTGGTGATGACCTTTGTCGGCTCGCGGCTCCTTTTAATTGACAATCACCACAGTGCGGGTTTGGTTCATCGGTCCACTTTTTACCCGCAGGAAGTAAATTCCGTTGGTCACCGCGCGCAGGTCAGCCCGCCAGGATGTTTGACTATTGACCGGTATTGCCGGTTTCAGATTGAGGATGAGCCTGCCGGAAAGGTCATAAATTCCAGCCGAGATTGCACGGGAAGTAAGGGCATTGACGCTGATGTTAAGAATTCCGCGGCAGGGGTTGGGTGTAAGTTCAATACTCAGGTCGTTGGGGTTGAAGCGCGGTTCAGACTCAATGACGCCAGTGGGCGGTGTTTGGGCAAAGATACTGCTGCCGTTGGTGCCGGCAAACACGGTTCGCGGTGCGTCGCTGCGCAATGCCAGGCAGAGGATGTCGGTGTTTGACAGTCCCTCATTTTTCTGCTGCCAGGTGGCACCGGCATCGGTTGTGAGATAAGCACCGGTGCCGGTTCCGGCATAGACAATGCTGTCATTGAACTGGTCAATCACAACCGCACGGACATTGGTAAAGGTGCCGGTGCGAACCCAGTTTTCACCGCCATCAGTTGACTTGAAGAGTCCCTGATTGGTGCCGGCATAAACCAGGCCGTTGGTAATTGGCGATGGGGCAAGGGCATAGACAATTCCGCTCAAGCCGTTGCCGGTATGCTGCCAGGAATTGCCAAAGTCGGTGCTTAACAACAGGAGTTTGTAATTGTAGATTGAGTCGCCGCCGATAAAAATTCGGCTTGAGTCAAAGGGGTCGAATGCAAGCACATTGGCCCGGGCAATTGAATCCGGGATGGTATCGTGAATCCAGGTTGTGCCCCCATTGATGGTATAGGAGGTTTGAATCCGATAGGCGCCATTGATGCTACCAGAGCCGCAGGTAAAAATTATGTCCGGATTGTGGGGTGAAATGGCAAGGGCACCGCCATCAATCAAATAACTTTCAATCTGTGTCCAGACGGACCCGCCGTCTGTGCTCCTGAAGAGCTCTGCCGTGCCTCAAC
>CAZNRV010000018.1:0-9752 GCA_964575495.1 uncultured bacterium | reverse complement strand
CGACTGGATTCTGGGGATTCTTGCGCAAAACCGGCATCTGGGACCGCTACTTCTTCAGGGCTGAGGACTGGGTGTTTTACAACCCCGAGGGTTTGAGCAAGAAGGAGGCGGTTCTGCAATTGTGGCGTTCGTACTGGCTCGCGCCTAATGGCGATACGGTATATGCGCACAAAGAGCAGAAAAAGAACTTTATGCAGGCATATGCTCTCATTGATAACCCTTACGGCGTCGCCGGGCTGTTTGTGACCGAAGGCGACAACCGCACCTGGCATTACCGTGAGACCGACCACGCCCTGTTCAAGTTTGACCTGACCAAAACCATCTCCAAGGTCCACGAGATTAAGACCGGTGTTGACATCACCCAGTATACCGTCTCAATGTACGATAACTCTCTTCCTTGGGATCAGAACCCTTTCTGGGATGCTTACCAGTATAAGCCCTTAGTTGCTGCCGCCTATGTTCAGGACCGGGCAGATTTTGAGGACCTGGTGGTGCGGGCAGGTGTCAGGTTTGATTATCTGGATGCCAAGGCAAAGGTCCGGGCATTCCCCGAGTCCCTGGGTTCAACACCGGAGATTGCGGACAGTTTTCTGCCAGTGGCACCCAAGTACCGGCTCTCACCAAGGTTAGGCATTTCCTATCCGATTACCGAGCGGATAAAATTCAGATTCTCCTACGGTCACTTCTTCAAAAACCCGGTTTTTGCCAACCTTTACGAGTATGGTGGCAGGTCAGCAGCCGAGTTGCGGGGCAGGGGCAACATCATCGTGGGCAATCCGGATATGAGCGCAGAAAAGACGATTGCCTACGAACTCGGCTTTGATGCCCAGCTCACCGATGTGTTTGCCTTTGATTTAACCGCGTTTTACAAAGATGTCTTCGACCTCTCGGGTGTTAGGGTTGTCTCCGCGCTTCCCCAGCCTTATACGATGTATTACAATGTGGAATACGCAAGGATTCAGGGGTTTGAGGCAACAATGACCAAGGCGCTTTCAAATTATTGGAACGGACAGTTAGGCTACACCTTCCAGATTGCCAAAGGAACCGCCTCCACTGCGACTGACCAGTATCAGCGCGAAACCCCGCTTCAGGTTGACTACTACCTTGACCAGGACCAGCGCCACTCCCTCCATGCCAGCCTCGGCTTAATCTTCCCGTCCGATTATCTCAAAGGTCAGTCCCCGGTTCTATCAGCGGTCTTGCGCGACTTCAACGCCTCGGCGGTAGCCGCCTACGCCTCAGGGATGCCTTACACGCCCACTGACATCAGGGGCAACCGCACCGGACCGGAAAACTCTGCCCGAATGCCCTCCAACTTCACGATTGACACAAGGTTTGGCAAGGATATCAAATTAGGTGGCTTAAACCTGACCCTCTCCTGCGACATTACCAACCTCCTAAACGCCAAAGTCGTTACGAGCGTCTACTCTGCAACCGGCAAACCGGACTACGACGGCAGAATAATCACCCCTCAGGAATTCTCACCGGGAATCAGATTTGGCGACCTATACTACCATCCGGCACGCGACTTCAACCACGACGGCTACCTCACCCAGATGGAGATGTTTGAATCCTACATGCGTGCGCGTGAAGACTACATAAAAGCGCCGACCTACTACGGTTCCTCGCGCAAAATCCGCATTGGCATCAGCCTATCATTTTAAGGAGGAAAGATGAAAAGAACAATCAGATTAGCTATTATCAGCCTTTTGCTCTTGGCGGCAGGTGCGCCGCTTTTAGCTAAAACCGCGCAAACTCCCAAACCTGGCAAGCGCATTTACGATATGAAGTGGCTTAACATCAACCGCTGGAAATGTCCCTTTTACAACGACGGCAGATATGCAATTGATGTCACGGTCGGTACCGGACAGGCAGGCGGTTCCTGGCCTCAGCCTCTGCACAACTGCTACATCTTTGGTGCGGGTATGTGGTTTGGCTCATTAAAACCGAGAGCAGATGGCAAGGTGGATACATTAGTTTCGTTCGGTTACAACCCCAACTCCGGCGGAACTGAACTCACGCCCACCACGGTCGCGCATGCACCTGAAGGTGCGGGCAGCCCTGACGACCGGATATTTATGTATCCGAACGACTGGCCGCCAAGACCCAGGGAACGCTGGACGACCGGGGACCCGAGACTGGACAGTGTCCTGATTCCCTATGAGGCGTTTTCGCTGCAGGATATGTGGTGTGTTTACTCTGATGGCGCGCCCGAAAACCACATCTCACCGGGCAAACCGCAAAACATCGATGTTTATCAGGTGGTTTATGCCTGGAATTACCCTTCAAACCAGGACATCTTCTTCATCATCTACAATGTCCGCAATGCTGGCGACGACACGCTCAAACGATGCTTCATTGGTGCAGTCAATGACCCGGACATCGGGGATGCCAGGGATGATATGGTCGGATTTATCCTCAACGAATCCATACCTGGTGCGGGCTGGGTCCGAAATGTCGGTTATGCTGGCGACTACGATAACGCGGAGAACCCGGGCGCTACTTGGGATGCGGGAACCCCGGGCGTCTTTGCTTACAAATTCCTGGACTCACCCAAACGCGACTCAATCACCCCCTCAGGCGACACGATTAAAGTTCCTTTAGGAATGACCGCGTTCAAAAAATTCACGATTGACATCGACCCGGTCACCGACGCCGCCCAATACCTCACGATGGCGGGGTATGACTACCGAACAGGCGTCTACTCTGCCTACGACTCAATTGATGTTTCACCCGCAGATAAACGGTTCATTCAGTGCTCAGGACCGTTCAACCTTGCGCCCGGACAGACCGAAAGACTGGTTATTGCCGCGATTGGTGCCCCATTTGGCGGTCCGAATCAGCCCTGGGCAGACAGACCAAAAGACTCCCTCGTCCATCTTGCCAGAAAGGCGATTGCGGCTCAGTACATCTACGACCAGGGCTGGCTCCTGCCCGGACCCCCGCCATCACCAAACATCACCCTGGTCCCTGGAGACAAACAGGTCAGGATTGTCTGGGACGACCTCCCGCAAAGAACCCCTGACCGATACTGGGAAAAAGTGGCGCAGTTCCACGGTACCCCTGGGTTTGACCCCAACTACCGTGGATACGACTTCCAAGGCTACATTGTGTACAAATCAAAAGACGGCTCCAACTGGAAAATAATCGCCCAGTGCGACCTCATTGACTCAATAACTTTCACCTATCCGCCAGGTGGCGACTCCTCCCTGCCAGACAGCCTATGGATAAAAGCTACGGACAACGGCACCTACTACAGCCTTTTAGACAAAGATGTGGTCAACGGTTTCTCCTACTACTACTGCGTAACCGCCTACGACTGGAACTACATTACCCCTGACACTACCCACCCGGAAATCTACGACACCTTAATACTCCGCTCTGGCATCGTCTCCAACTACTCCACCATTCCCCGGTGGGATGCACCCAACTATGTTTATCCTGAAACCAAAATTATCACCCTCTACGGTGACACCCTCAACAATGCGTTAGTCTGCTCAACCTCGGTCGTGGTTCCCTATCAGGTCACAGCCGACACATTTGAACTCCGCTTCTTAGGACCGGGCTGGACTGGCGCAACCTCTAAACCCCTCTACTCCTACTATGCGGTCAACAAAAACAAAAACGACTCCTTGGTCATTGATACTTCGGCATTTATCTATACGATTGCCTCCCCAAAAACAACCACCTCCATCAATCTCCCCATATTCAACGGGCAGGCATTAAAAATGACTCTCACTATGTCCATCCCCACCGCACCCTTCGATGCGGTCACCATTATCAAAGGCAACTATCCCGCAGACTCCTTCAAAATTGGTGCGGTGCCGTCTCCGGCTTATTGGGCTTTCCGTGGTTCGGACTATCAAATCCTCTGGCAAAACAAAGATGGATACCTTACCGCCACGGTCATTGACATCACCAACGGCTCAATTCAAGTCCCCTATTCCCCGTTCCTGACCGCGGGTGCGGGTCAGCAGAAAGCCAATGGCTGGTGCTTTGTTGACAAAGCCTTCCGCTCGCCCACCGACACTCTCAAAGGGACGATTGCCAACATCTACATCTGCGGCGGCTACTTAGGGTTCAAGCCCTCAGGCGACAGCCTGCGCTCATTAATCAATTCCATTCAGGATGGGGACATCTGGCTTCTAACCGGACATCGTGCAGAAGGTGCGGCTCCATTCTACAATGTCTATCGCCTCATTTCGCAACCCGGCTATTCCAGCACCAGCAAAATAAAGTTAAATGTCAAAGTAGTGCCCAACCCTTACATCGTCTTCAATGGCTGGGAAAAGACTTCAGAACAGCGGGTCATCAAATTCACGCACCTACCCAGCTCCTGCAAAATCAGAATCTTCACCACTGCGGGTGACTTAGTCAAAGTGATTGAGCACAAAGACACAAAAAACCAGCCGCTTGATGAAGGTGGCACTGCAACTTGGGATTTGGTCAACGATTACGGACAGCTGATTGCCTCGGGTGTTTATGTGTTTCATGTCGAGTCGGAAAACGGCGATGAGTTTACGGGCAAGTTTATGTTCATCCATTAAGGGAGGCAGAAATGAAAAAAAGAGCAAGTATTCAGCATAAAGTCCTGCTAATAATATGTCTTATCGCCTTCTCGGTATCCTGGGGGGCGTTCAGCAAAGTGGCGACGACCGGCGCACAGTTTTTAAAAATTAGTGTCGGTCGTGCCTCAGGTATGGGTGATGCGTTCACGGCGTTAGCCGACGATGCGTCAGCCAGTTACTTCAACCCGGCAGGTCTTGCCCAAATTCCCCGCCAGGCGCAGCTCAACCATGCGGACTGGTTTGCGGACATAAACCACGACTACCTGGTGGTGGTTCTGCCCGTGACCAACTTTGGCACGGTGGCGATTAATGCGAACGCGCTGACGATGGGTGATATTGAGCGGACGACAGTTGACGACCCCAAGACGCCGGCACGCGAAGACGAAGGGACCGGTCTCTTGATTGGTGCCAGTGACCTGGCATTCGGCGTTTCCTATGCGCGCATTATCACGGACAAACTTTCCTTTGGTCTTACGGTGAAAGCGATTCAGCAGACAATCTGGGATATGGGTGCCTCGGCGGTGGGTTTAGACCTCGGGCTGTTCTACGCTACCGGTTTCAAATCCCTTAGATTGGGAGCAGCGGTCACCAACTTCGGAACCCAGCTTGCCTTCTCGGGTCCGCACCTCGACTACAACTTCTTCTGGAGCGATTCCGGACCGAGCCAGTTGCAGGGCTCATACAAGACGACCCCTGCGCCTTTACCGACCGCCTTCCGCTTCGGGGTGGCGATGGACCTTGTTAACACCTCTCCGCACCGGCTCACAACCGCGATTGACATCGTGCACCCGTCGGACATCAACGAGACGGTGAACATCGGGTTGGAGTACGGGCTTTCTGAGATGCTATTTCTGCGTGGTGGTTATGTCTGGAATGTTGACCAGGCTTATCAGGAGAAGTTGGGTGCTCTTACCGGTCTGTGTGCAGGTCTTGGTATCAAGGGAAAACCGATTGAAGCGCTCGAATTGGGTCTGGATTACTCCTTCCGGTATTATCAATATCTGAAGCCAACGCACAGGTTGATGCTGACCGTTGGGTTCTAATCTGTCCATTAGAAGAAAAACGGCAGGGGGATGGTTTATCATCCCCCTGCTACTGTTACTGGTGAGATTAGGTTTGGGCGCGCAATGGACTGTTGGCGTTTATATGTGCGCGGACAACGGGATGAGCGAGCAGGCATATGACGACATAGGAGAGATGATGACCATCGGCTCAACCAGCGAAGTGAATATCATTGTCCAGGTGGACAATGCCGCTCGTGACACCAACCCGATGTGCCGCAGATATCTAATCAAAAAAGACCGGCGGGAACTTTTGGCGAATTTAGGCGAGGTGGATATGGCTGACACCGCTACCCTCACGGAATTCATCGGGTTCTTAGGTGAGCGCTATCCTGCGGATAACTACTTCCTAATCATCTGGGACCATGGAACTGGCTGGCGTGCCGGTTATGGCCCGAGCCGGGCGGTTTTGATTGATGAGTCGCATGGCCATATGATGGGTGTTGCGGGTGGCGAGTTAAGGCGGGCGCTTGCAAACGGGACCAAGAAATTAGGCAGGAAACTTACAATCTTGGGGTTTGATGCCTGCCTGATGGGCTCAGTAGAGGTTTCCGCTGAAGTCTATCCATTTTGCGACTTTCTCTTAGCCTCAGAAGGCATGGTGGAATGGGATGGGTTTCCCTACGATGGGTTTTTGGGCAGGTTGTGCGCGAGACCAACCGCACTGCCCAAGGAGTTTCTGCCTGAGATGTGTGCGGACTATGTTGCCTCCTTTCCGGGTGAGGATGTGTGCCTGAGTGCAATTGATATGCGCCAGTTTGAGCGGCTTATCAAACTCCTGCCCTCGGTGCTCAGAGACAGTGTTGACCCGCAGGCGCCTGGTTTCAGGCTGGCAAGGTTAGGTGTGCAGACATTTCCCTATGATGCGGCAAGCCCGCCATCGCCTCTTGATGAGCAGATTGATTTCATTCACCTCTGGGAACTTTCACCGCAAACAGGTATCGGTTCTCTGCGTTCAACCCTCAACCCTTTGATTATTGCGAATAAATTTGGCGGGGCAAACTTAGGCAATGCACGTGGGCTTGCGGCTTGGTTTCCTTATCGGTATTTAGGGTTTAAGGCATTGGCGGCAGAGTATCAGGGCTTATATCTTTCCGATTCAGTTCCCTGGCTTGTGTTCTTGAACAACTACTATGGCCAAGACGATGTCAAACCGAGCCCGGCCGAAATCCTTTTCTCTCGTTCAGGCAATCGCGGTGATGTCCGTCTCTATTGGAGCCGGGCTCTTGATTTGTCAAGGGTAACCTATCAGCTTTACCGGGCAACCGGACCTGCCCAGTTCCTTTTGGAGCATTGCGACAGCATTGGAGCCTGGCAAACAGACGGCTGGACCCTTTCCACCCGTAATGTTCATTCCCGGGCTTATGCTTTCTTTTCAGGTTCGGCATCAAATCTCAATAACACCCTTGTTTTGAAAGAGCCATTGGATTTAAGCTCTGGCGGGCTTCTGTCCTTTTATGCCTACTTCTCAACCCAGGAAACCGAGGACTCAGCCGGCAATATCCAAAGAGATGTCTGCTATGTGGAATACTCATCTGACAGACAAAACTGGCAGATTCTGGACTCCCTTTACGGGTCCCAGGAGTTCTGGCAGGAGTGCCGCTATCTGTTGCCCCAAATGCCTGAGTTCTACCTCCGTTTCCGGTATCAGACCGACAACTCAATTAACTGGCTCGGGGTTTTTATTGACGATATCAAGGTTGAGCGCTTCCTTTCCTTAACCCGTTCTTTAACCACAACCGATACCACCGGCTACCTTTTCAACCTGGCACGGGATACATCCGGCTATCTCTTTTTAGTGGTCGGCACCGACTCCTTTGGCAATGTCAGCCCTGTCAGCCAGTATTACCCGGTCAAGGTCAAGACCTGGGCAGAGCCTTATACCAAGCCTGCGCCCTTTACTGACTCCTGCAAATTGGTGCTTGACTATCCAGTTGGCGAGCAGCCGGATGTTTTCATCTATACCATTTCTGGGACCTTGGTGAAAAGGTTTGCTCGGGTTGAGCAGAAGGAGATTTGGTGGAATGGGAGAAATGAGAAGGGTAAAGAGCTCGCTGATGGCGTCTATTTAGTTTTGGTTCAGGGCAAGAAGTTCAAAAAGATGGGTAAGATTGCCAAAGTTCACAGGAAAAGGTAAGGGTTTAGGATTCTCAACCTTAACCTTTACCTCTACCTTTACCTTTTGCATATAGATTGCCACGGGCTTTGCCCTCGCAATGACTTTTCCCTTCCGTCATTCCGAACTGCCGAAGGCAGGAAGGAATCTCTTGCGTCAGATTGTCACGCCGCTATCGCTCCTCGCAATGACCGCCCTTTTTGTCATTCCGAGCCCGCCAGGGCGAAGGAATCTCTTGCGTGTAATTCCATTATTACCCGCCTGGAGATTGCCACGCCCGCCTGCGGCGGGCTCACAATGACTGTGAAAAGAAAGGTAGAACAAAATGACGCCGTTTCCTTTCCGTCATTCCGGGCGGAGCGAAAGCCAAAGAAAATCCCTTGTCCGATTCAATTATTTTTAAAAGCGCCGTGAATGGTCCTTGTGAATGTTCTGCGATGATGAACGCTAATCGACCAGCACTTCTGCCGGGAAAGAAGGGGACACTGGAAAATTAATCTTGCTTAATGGACATTGAAAGTGCAGTTCTGTAAATACCTCTCATCCAGTTTAATAAAACGGTCGCACACTCGCTGTAATTCCTGAGACCGCCCGGTTTCAAAATAGGCATTCTCAACATGCTTACCTAAATCCTTAACCGCCTCTACTGCCGTAGTAAAATCACCATCGCCAGTTACGATGATGGCGGTGTCATAAGCGTTTAAGTAAGCATACTTTAACATATCAACAGCAATATTGACATCAACGCCCTTTTCAACCACTGTGCTGCCACGGGGCATTAACCGGCCGAGTTTTACTTGAAAGTAATCAAGGTGGTTTAGTCTTTCTATGAACCGCTGCTGGTCAATGTAGCGCTGTTCATCGTCTTCCCGTCTAACCACAGCGATATAGTAATACACCCTTACCAATTCCCTACTACCTACCAGTTTTCGGGCAAATGCCAAAAGGTCAATATTAGTGCCCGATGGTAATATATGTCGGCACCCATGATAGAAGTTACTACCATCAATAAAAATGGCTACTCTATTAGGCATTACAAAGCTCCTTTTGCTCTAAATAGAAACCGGAGGTTGCCGAGCAACCTCCGGGGGGTAATTAACCGTCATTGCATAGCAAGGACGGGGGTTAATACACATATAATCATAACGATAGAAGTATTCTTGTCAAGTTTTTTATGAGTCCAACCCCAGTGCGAGATTTTGGCTTTCGGATTTCCCGGCTTGTGTTTTCGGAATCGGATTCGCAGACCTGAAGGTCTGCCCTCCCTTCGGGCAGTTCTATGTTCTTAGTTCCAGGTTCCCAGTTCTCCGAACCACGGACCATATCCGATTAAAAATCCTAAATCATAATATCATATCTAAATCCCAAACAATTTCTAAATCCTCGGAGATATGAAATGATGGAGAGAAGAAGTCTTCATCCCCTAATCCCTGCATCCCTTCCTCTACCTTTATCTCAACCTGTCCTAATGTAGTTCTTTCCTCCTTCACCTTTAAGGTTTAAATTCAATATAATAAATTTCATAATTATCTTGGGCCATTGTTGTATCTTGATACATCCAGGCAATGTGAATCTTTTCATCTGAATCTATCGCCATTGTGTTTGTCGGCGGTAACCCTCCCCACGCCTCTTTGACAATGGCTTTTGGTCCCTTCCATACCTCTCCCTCCTTAATCCCATAGCCAACTTTAGCACCCACCCATACTAAGTATATCATCCCGCTCCTTCCGATACCAATCTTGGGATAAGAGAACCCCCAATAATCTCTATCCCATCCGTATTTAAAAGGGCTTATAATCGGGAGCCATTCCCCTTCGGGTGTCCTTTTGAGATAAGCGACCCCCTCCAATGCGGTATCACCCTCCAGCCAAACAATATGCAATGAACCATCCCGACCTACTGCAAAGGAAGGTAATATAGAAAGTTGCCAATCAGTAGGTGAATGGGATATCCGGATTGTATCTGTCCAGATTCCATCTGAACCCTTTCCAATATAGTAAACTTCAC
>CAZNRV010000017.1:0-3809 GCA_964575495.1 uncultured bacterium | reverse complement strand
TTATTACACTGGCGAATATCTGACGGACATACTCCTGCTGGTCTGCCGGAAAAACATCAATTACCCGGTCAACCGTCTCTGCCACGCTGTTTGTGTGCAGGGTAGATAAAACCAGATGCCCGGTCTCAGCTGCGGTCAACGCCAGACTGATCGTCTCTAAATCCCTCATCTCCCCAACTAAAATAACATCCGGGTCCTCGCGCAGGCAGGCACGCAGGGCAGCAGCAAATGACCGCGAATGCGCACCTATCTCCCGCTGGCTGATAAGACAGTTGCGAGGATGAAAGATATACTCAATCGGATCTTCAATGGTAATAATACGCACCGCCCGTTCCTGGTCAATTAAATCAATCATGCTCGCCAAGGTAGTCGACTTGCCACAACCGGTGGGTCCGGTTACCAGTATCAGCCCTGAATGAGCACGTGTCAATTCCGCTACTGACTGCGGGGCAGGTAACTCTTCAAGAGTTCTGATCTTTGCCGGAATGATTCGAAAAGCTGCACCAATCCCATTGAGGTCTAAAAAAACATTTACCCTTGCCCTGATCCTCTCAGGGGTTGTATATTCTATTGTTACTGCATCCGGCACCACGCGGTGAGAAGCCTCACCCCAGGTATAAGAAAGGTCAACCTCTTTTCTCCTTTCTACCGCCTCTCTTTGTTCATCTGTTAATATTGAATAAACCAGCGCCTGAGCATCTTCCGGTGTCAGCGCTGGTCCTGGGATTTTTTTTAGCCGCCCGTTAACCCTAATTATCGGTAGGTTACCTGCGGTTATATGAAGGTCAGATGCACCATACTTTGCCGCATACCGTAAAAGTTCATCAATATTCATTCATTATTGGCAAAATCCACTTTGCCAGTACCTGTCACCTGCCTTTTCAGGGGTTAACGATATGCGGTATGATAAATATCATCAAATCGCTCTTCGTCCGGTCTATTGATGTCTTCCTGAACAAATGCCCAAGAATCGGAATATCCCCCAACAGCGGAATCTTACCCACACTGCGCATCTCCTCATCCTTTACCAAACCGCCGATAACAACCACTTCGTCTTCTGCCACCTTTACCTGCGTCTCTGCCTCCCTTTCGGCAACGATTGGTTGCCGGTCGTCAGGAGAACCAACCCAGCCAGTTATTGCCTTAACACTCGGCTTAACCTTCATCGTTATCATCCCGTCTGAAGTAACATGGGGAGTAACCTCCATTGAAATTGGAATCGACCGTGTCTTCCAAGTATAGGTAATTTCGCCAGTATTCGGATCCTTATTGACTTCTCTCACCGGAACATTTATACCCATACTTACTGTTGCTGTTTGATTATCCAGTGTTACTGTTCGAGGATTTGCCAGCACCCGGGATTTACCCCGTGTCATCAGAAGTTGAAACACTGCGGTAAAATTGGCGAAGGATATCTTACCCAAAAGCATCTCCTTCAAGACAACCGGTATCGCAACTTCCTTACCAATCTTGGGCAATTCAGTAGAAAAGGATGCTATCGGCGTCCAGTTAATTCCATACTGGTCTTCGGCAGAATGGGTAGTCTCAATAAATTTTGCCTCAATCGCAATCTGGGGAACCGGTCGGTCAAGCTCGGCAATTACCTTCGCCACCTCATCCAAAGCTTCAGGAACATCGGTCACAACCAGAATAGCGCTCCGTTCAGCACCAGCACCAGCTTTTGTTCCGACCCGACGAAAACCTTGTACCGCATCGCCCTGAGAAGAAAGAGCCTTTTTTACCGCCTTGATTGCATCTTCAGCCTCAACATAATCAAGAGTAAACACCCGGGTCTGTAGTTCACCGAACATTTCCTTCTTTATCGGCTTAACGATGATTAAACCGCTCTTATCCTCTACCATATTGCAGCCTGCCGACTTAACCAGTGCCTCCAAACCTGCTCGGAGTGGCACCTCATTCAACCTTACGCTCACAATTGACTTTACATCCTGGGTAACCAAGAGATTAAGGTCGAATTGCCTCGCAAGCATCCGGAGAACATTAATTACCTCAGCATCCTGTACCAGCAGGGTAAGGGGAGGCTTGCCGCCAAACTGATCCTTAGGTTCAGGTGCAGGTGCTAAACTCAAAGGCTCGGTTCCGAGCTGAACTGTCACAATACCATTTTCATTGCTTATCCGATGCCGCACCATGCTCCTAAGTAGAATCGTAACCCTTACACCCTTGGTTGCCTCACTTGCCTTTATTGTCACCGCTGTAACCGGATAAAAAGTTGAAGAAATCCGCTCCTGGGGAACCTGCGTAACCGCATCCATAATGTCAATCACAACTGCCGGCGGCTCAGTTGTTAGGAAAGAACTAATATCGGGTTCTCCACTGCAGGCGATGGAAACTCGAACGCCTTCCATTAGTTTATCAATGGCGACGTCCTTAACAACCACCTGCTCTTGGGCGATAAGTAATGAAAACAAACCCAGCAACACTGCTAAAAAGACTGCTTTTTTATTTTTCATAATTTACTCCCCCAGTGTCAAAGTAAAGGTTCTACCACCTTGTTCCAGCGTTACCCTATCAAATTCAATCTGAATCACCTTTTTACGACCGATTTCGTCGCCAACCTGAACAATCTGGTCGTTAATCAACGCACTGGCGCCGTTATTGCCGATGGTTATCGCGCGCAGATTCAGATTGGCAACTTCACTAGTCAGCACCCAGTCACGAACAAAGGGGTCACTCCCCCATTCAATCGGCTCAGAAACAGCCGGTTGTGTATCCTCTTTTTGGGCAGCCCTAAGCGGAGCTACTGCCTTCTCTTCAGCGGTTTTAATCGCTGCTGACTTTGCCTTTACCGACTGCGTCACCTCGGTTGCTGCCGCTTTCATAATCACCTGCGGCGCAACCGCCGGTTTGGTTCGGACAAAGGTAAAGAAGCCAAGCACCGCTACCCCTGCCGCTAAAATTGCTAAAATCCGTTGTCTCAAGTTACTCCTTTCTCGTTTAAATTCTTCTTCTTTCTCGAGTGGAGTAGGTCGGCGGCAAAAGACTCTCACCGACCCGTACGATATTCCTCCGACCAAACGCGTCAACCTCAATTTGGTCGGTCTGAATTGCTAAAATCTTACGCCCCATCACAACATCACCAACCCTCACCCGGCGGTTATCAATCAATGCATAACTTTCCTTACCCAACGAAACTACCGCCTTCACAACATAATATGTCCCTTTCTGACCTCTTCTCCGCCGACTACCTCGGCGACTATGCGCATATCTCAGCATCCGACGTTTCTCCCGCTCTTGGCGTCTCAGCTCCTGACGCCTCTTACGCTCGGCTTCCCGCAACCGCTTTCGTTCCGCAATTCTTTCCCCTTTGCTAACTACTCTAATGCTACCGGTTGTCCTACCTCTTGTAGCCGATCTTTCTCGACCTATTGATGCCAAAGAGTCCCTCTGGATTGTTTGCCTCCTGGCCCTTGGCGAACTAACTTTTTTCGGTTTGCGGATAAGTAAAAAAGCTCCCAGAACTACTGCCGCTGCCAGAACGAGAATTATAACGATTCGCCTCACGAACCGCTCCTGTCAGCAAGACTGGAAGCATATATATTCAATAGTAATTTTGCCTCCACTTCGGGACGAATATCCTGGCGTGCATTGATGTCAAAATCTGGCACCCTGACAAAATATTGATAACGTGCTAACTCCTCAACATAGCGTCCTATATCAAGATATCGCCCCTGAACAGTCACAAAAAACGGCACCGGTCGCACTTGAGCAGTCGGACCTTCCTCCTGCAAAAGCGTATCTAACCCCGGCGGCACAATCTCTAAGAAATGCACGCGCTTACGCTCAGC
>CAZNRV010000016.1:0-2278 GCA_964575495.1 uncultured bacterium | reverse complement strand
GAGGACTCCTGCACCGATATTGCCTACTGCTCCTATGACAACACCTTCCTCTTGGTTGCCAACCCCTCCAAGCGGGTTTACAAGATTACGCCCAGTGGTTCGGTAATCCGCTATTTCACGGTGCCCGAGGCTGAGTATCCCTGCGGTGTGACTGAGGATGAGGAGAGCCATCTGGTTTATGTCAGTGACCGGCGCAGTTCCACCACTCCCCAGCAGCGGATTTTTGTCTACGACACCTTAGGCAATATTCAGGACACCATCAACCATCCGGTCTCGGGTGTTTATGGCACTCGCTGTCTGGCGCTGGATGAGCGCTGTCCGAGCAATCCGCCCTCAATTCTGAATATCTTCACCTGGTTTGATGCTACCGGGACATATCTTGACTCCTGCGGGATGCTGGAGATTGACCGTTTGAACGGGACATTGCGGAACCGGTTCCGGTTTGCTAACACCGAGTGGAACATAAGGGGCATAGAGTATGACCCCCGGGATGGCTCCTATTGGGTGACGATTATGCAGTATGCCTCTGGGTCCAACAATATGATATTCAAGGTTGTTGGCTTCAATATGGGCAGCGTTGGTCTTGAGGAGGAGGGGCTGGCATTGCCAGATTTTAGTAGGCGGATAAGGGTTGATGTTCGACCGAATCCGTTTTCAGGTAAAACTGTGCTTTCGGTGGCGATGGGACAGCCTGGTGTGGTTGACCTGCAGGTTTATGACAATACTGGCAGGCTGGTGCGGAATGTGGCGAGGGCGAGGTCGGTGGTTGCCCATTCAGAATTCACCTGGGATGGCAGGGATGATGCTGGTGCCACTGTTGCCCGCGGTGTCTATTTCTACCGGGCGCGCAGCGGCAAAGATGAACTCTGGGGCAAACTGGTTCTGACCAGATAACAAAACAGGAGAGAAATCAGACCGGAGCGTCTAAACCGGCGCTCCGGTCTTTTTATCCTGAGAAAAACTCAAGGCGGCAAGATAGATGGCACAGAGAATGATTGCGCCACCGGTTAGTTCAAACCAGGTCGGCACCTGCCTGAGCAGAATTGCGGCAAGAATGGTTGTTCCGACCGGCTCACCAAGAATGGTCATTGCCACAACCGGTGCCGGCAGATAGCCCAAAGCCCAGTTAAAACTGGTGTGTCCGATAATCTGGGGACCAACCGCCAAGAGAAAGATAAAAAGATAGGTTTTAGGCGGATAAGAAGTTAGAGGATACCCGGCAATAAGGACAAGAATTAGCAATATCAGTCCAGCGATTAAATAAACCGGATAAACATAACCTAACAGTGAAAGGCCCGGACGCAGTTTTCTGCCGATGATGACATACAGCGCAGCAAAAAAAGCACCAAAAAGGGCAAGCAGGTTGCCGGTCAAATTTTGGGCTGAATTAAGAGCAGGACGGTTGATAATCAGCGCGCCGATAACACCCAGCCCGATTGCGAGATACAGGCGCAGGCTGGGTTTTTCTTTGAGCAACAGTGGTGAAAGCAGGCCGACAAAAATCGGGTTCATCGCCACGAGCACGACCGAACTGGCAACCGTGGTATGGCTCAACGACTCAATCCAGAACCCGAAATGGGCGGCAAGGAAGATGCCGGCAACCAGGGCAAAGGGCAATTTTGCCCGGGTCAACTCCTTCTGGTGCTGGGGCAGTTGGCGCAGGAAAAACGGGCTGAGCAGCAAACTGGCAAAAACCATCCTGCCCGCGGCAATAACCAAAGCCGGCCCCTGGGTGAGCCGGATGATGATTGATGCGAATGACGCCGCAATAATCCCGAGTCCCAGAACAAAAAAGATGCGGGTTCTTGAAACAGGCACCGATTTAATTTCCTGATATTCAGGATACAGTCAAGAGAAACCGAACCAAAAAAACGGATATCATTGTTATCTTCAAAACCGGTCTTGAGCCAACCCAAAAGGCAATGAAAGAGAGAAGCCTGAACCGACACCAGAAAACTGCGCCTGATTGAGCCACTCCGATTACGTTACGGACAAAACCGCACCTGTTGCCCTGAAAAAAACAGCCGGTGCTGGCACGGTTCAAACCAGCCTGAAAACCGGCTGACAAACCCTCTCGGCAGTCAGGATGAAAACCGCCTCAAATACCACCCAAAAGGCAACTTAAAAAACAGCCTGGGGGATAGTATGGGGGGTGGGGCTGAAATTTGGGGAATTTCGTATAATTCATTGAATCTCAATATAATAGAGCATTACTTCCCGATTGCATTAAGTGTATTTTTATATACACTTAGACCTGTGAAAACACAGGTTAGTTTTA
>CAZNRV010000015.1:0-4674 GCA_964575495.1 uncultured bacterium | reverse complement strand
CGCAAAAGGTTAATGGCGGGATTGTTATTACTGCAAGTCATAACCCGGTAGACTGGAACGGGATTAAGTTTGTTCATCCGGAAGGCAGGTTTATTCTGCCCGATGAGTTTGAGAGGTTGAAGGCGGCGGTAAAGGATAGTTCTTGGTTGCAGGTTACTGGTTCTCAGTTCCAAAAACTAAGAACCAAGAACTATGAACCAAGAACTAATAAGAGCGTGGAGACAAAGGACGGAATTAAAGGCCATATCCGGGCAATCAGGGATAACAGATTTTTTAAGAATGTTGATGCTAAGGGTTTACGCATCGGCGTTGATGCGGTTAATGGCGCAGCTTCCTTGGCTGCGCTGGAAGCTTTGCGTGCTTTTGGCTGCGAGGTTACCCCCGTTTTCTGTCAACCAGATAAGGCAAATGATGGATTTCCGCGCAGACCGGAGCCGAATCCAGAGAATCTGAGCGAACTTTGCAAATTAGTGCAGAAAGAGAAACTTGATGCCGGTTTTGCATTTGACCCGGATGGGGACCGGTTCAGCTGTGTTGATGAAAAGGGTGTGCCTTTGGGTGAGGAGGCGAGTTTGTGCCTTGCCTGTCTTTATATTTTACCGCAGGCGCAGGGTGATGTGGTGGTCAATCTGTCTACCAGTCGTGCGGTTGAGGATGTGTGCGCCCGTTTTGGGGCAAAGGTGATAAGGACAAAGGTGGGTGAGGTTTTTGTGATTGAAAAGATGCTGGAAACCGGTGCGGTTTTGGGTGGTGAGGGTAATGGCGGTGTGATTGTGCCGGAAATAAACCTGACGCGCGACGGGCTGATTGCCGCTGCAATTGTGTTAGGAATGATGGCGAAGATGGGCAAAAGACTTTCGGAAATACGCTCAGATTTACCCCAATATTTCATTTGCAAGAGTGTAGTAGCAGCAACTGAATTTAACAGTGACAAATTGATAGCCGAACTGCGGCGCGAAGGTGGCGATTTTGCGGTTGATTTGACCGAGGGGATAAGGCTGGTTGGTGATTCCTGGTGGGTCCACATCCGCAAGAGCAACACCGAGCCCATCATCAGGATTGTTGCCGAGGCGAAAGGCAAGGAAGCGGCGCAAGCGTTAGTCAACCGGGTCAGGATTTTTATAAAGTAGGGGTAATTAAAGATGTGCGGGATTGTCGGTTATATCGGTGAAAGGAATGTCCAGAATGTTATTATGGTCGGGCTGGAGCGGCTGGAATACCGGGGCTATGACTCCTGCGGGATTGCGGTGATTGATGGCGATATCAAGATTCGCAAAACCGCGGGCAGGCTTCAGCGGTTAAAGGAGATATTGGACAAAAGCCCGGTTGGAGGAAAATTGGGTATCGGTCATACCCGCTGGGCAACCCATGGAGAGGTTACCGATGAAAATGCCCATCCCTTTACTGACTGCGGTGGCTGCATTGCCCTGGTTCACAACGGCATTATTGAGAATTATCGGGAGTTGCGCAAGCGGCTGGAAAAGGATGGGCACAGATTTGTTTCGCAAACTGATACCGAGGTAATTGTTCACTTGATTGAGTCGTTCTACCGGCAGCAATCCGGACAGGAGAGAAGCAAGGAGATGCTTGGGGCATTGCGCCGGGCAGGGAAAGAGCTTAGAGGCGCCTATGCGCTGGTGATTATTAATGCGCTTGAGCCGGACCGGCTTTATGCGGTGAAGATGGGAAGTCCCTTGCTTATTGGCAAAGGCAGGGATGAGGTTATCGTGGCCTCAGATGGGCCGGCGCTTGTTGGCATCGCCCAGAAAATGCTTTTGATGCAGGATGGGGAAATGGCAGTTGTTACCCCGGGAGGTGTGCAGCTGTTTGACTTTGCGGGCATGCAGTTGGACAGAGATTTTGTTCCCATTGAGATTAGGCAGAAGGAAATTTCCAAGGGGCGTTATCCCCATTTTATGCGCAAGGAGATTTTTGAGCAGCCTGAGATCTTGAGACAGAATATTGCCCGCAGATTTAGAGATGACTCGATAATGCTTGACCCGGAGTTTCTGTTATATCCGGATTTTATTGAGCGCATCAAGAGGGTTGTCATCCAAGCGTGTGGCACATCCTACCATGCGGGACTGGTTGGGAGATACTACTTTGAAAGATTCTCCAAGATTCCGGTTTCTGTAGAGATAAGTTCGGAGATGCGTTCATCAGAATACCTCTATGAAGACGAGACACTGATGTTGGCAATCAGTCAGTCCGGCGAGACCGCGGATACCTTAGCGGCACTGCGGGAGGCGCAGATGCGGGGAATTCGTTCATTAGGATTGCTCAATGTTTATCGCTCATCAATTGCGCGCGAGGCGGATTCAACCGTTTACATTCATGCCGGACCGGAAATCGGGGTTGCTTCCACCAAGGCGTATACCGCCCAGATTATAAACCTCTTGTTTCTTTCGCTCTACTTTGCCCGCATCCGCAAGACGATAAGCGATGAGCAGTTCAGCAGGGTGCGGGGGGATGTGGAGTTGCTCCCAAAGCAGGTTGAATCCATTCTCACCCTTGACCGCCGGATTAAAGAGGTGGCAGCGCGGCTTGCCTTTGCCCACGACTTTATTTACCTCGGCAGGAATATCAATTACCCCAGCGCGCTGGAAGGTGCGCTGAAACTGAAGGAGATTGCCTATGTCCATGCGACCGGTTATCCGGCAGGTGAGATGAAGCATGGTCCGATAGCGCTGTTGAATGAAAATGTGCCGGTGATTGGAATTGTGCCTAAGGATTCGGTTTACGACAAGATGATTTCCAATCTTGCTGAAGCGAAGGCGCGCAAGGGCAAAATCATTGTCATTGGTAGCGAGGGTGATGAGGGATTGAAGGAGATTGCCGACACGGTGCTTTATATCCCCAAGGTGCCGGAATATCTCTCGCCAATAGTGGTTGCGCCGCCATTGCAGCTTTTAGCCTATCATATTGCGGTTTTGCGCGGTTGCGATGTTGATAAACCACGGAACCTCGCCAAATCGGTCACAGTAGAATAAATAGACAAGGCAAGTAAATTTTGAAGGTCGAAATTGTTGCCGGCGGTGATGTTGCTTATGATAGAACATATGCCTATGGTGTTTGGGTGGCAGTTAGGTTGCCTGGTTTCGATAAGGTGGATATTGCTACCGCACGCGTGCTGCTGACCGCTGAATATCAGGCAAGTTTTCTGGCGAAACAGGAACTGCACGCGCTGCTTGCAGCATTTTGGAAGCTGAAGGTCAGACCGGATATTGTCATCTGCGATGGTGCGGGCAAGGCGCACCCACGAAAATTTGGACTTGCCTGTGCCTTTGGCGAGAAAATTGGAATTCCAGGTAACGGCTGCGCAAAGAGCAGACTTGTGGTGAATGTTGAAGAACCTGCGCCCAAGCGGGGAGGTTATGAGCCAATTTTAATGGATAACGAACTTTACTCTTCAGGCGGCAGGCTTTCAGTTTCCAGGACCGTAAAGTCAACGAGAATGGACTCGGTTGAATTCTCTATATCACGGATGGCAATGAGCCGGTGCGGGTCGGCTAATTCGTAAAGCAGGCGAAGGTTACGCTGGGGTGCGAGTGCTTCAACCTCACGGCAGAGGATGTTGCCGATAGGTGCATTGACATTTTTGGTTCCCAAGACTTTTACCGTAACAGGGATGGTGCGGAATTCCAGCCCAACTATGGCGTTAACCTGAAAGGAAATTCCGGGTTCAAGCGGAATGGTGCGAAATAATTGAGGTAACATTTCTATCCCGAAGGTTTTTTTATTTGCGGGGAAGGACTTTTCTTCAATTCCATCTACCGTTTCCTTGCGCAGTTCCACCCTTTCTGATTTAAATTCTACTTCGACTTCGGAGATGGAGATTTCGGTGGCAACGGTGCGATAGGACCAGACTGGTAAGAGGGTAAAGCGGGTAAGGACGAAGGTGGTGGAGTCAAAGAAATAAAAGGGGGCGGATTCTGTTTGGACAACATTGGTAAAGAGAAGGACCGGCGTGCCAGACTCTTCGTCATATCTTAGGGTTGTTGTGCGGATGAAGAGGACAGAATCGTTACGGATAACCTGATAAACTGCGGTTTCACCATCCTGCCAGCCGGGCGGTGTTAGTTGAGGGAGAGGTTGAGGTGCAGGAGTGCAGGCGAAGTGGAAGACGGACAATGCAAACTGACAAAGGCAAAGTACCCGAGTAAAATGTCGGATGGTCATATCCTTCTTGTGCGTATCAGTTCTTCAAGATAAAGCAAGAGGTTTTCCATATCAGCGGGTAGGGGAGAGGAGAACTCGATAAATTTTTTTGTACGGGGATGGACAAAGCCAAGACGGGCGGCATGCAGTGCCTGGCGTCTGAGTTTGCTTAATATTTCCTTAAACACAGGTGCATGTTCTTTGTGCTCGATGACATTGGTACTCCTACCGCCATATTCTGGGTCACCGACAACCGGATGCCCGATATGTTCAAGATGAACCCTGATTTGATGGGTCCTCCCGGTCTTGAGCCTGAGCCTAAGATAGGTGCAGATTGAATAGCGCCGCAAGACCTCATAATTGGTAATGGCGGTGCGGGCAGCAAATGGGGTAACCGCCATTCTCAACCGGTTAATCGTATGTCTGCCAATGGGTGCATCAATAGTGCCGGCTGAAAGTTCAAAGTCACCCCAGGCAAAGGCAAGGTATTCCCGGACAACGGTGCGGTGTTCAATC
>CAZNRV010000014.1:0-9778 GCA_964575495.1 uncultured bacterium | reverse complement strand
ATATATAACTACACTTACAAGACAGCTGTTATTGTTGACAAAGCAGATAAAACAGATACAATAAATTTAAGAATTATGCCAGAAATCAAAATTGAAGGCGAGGCTGAGAACCTGTCTCAGGAGACCCGAATTATATCAGCGATTGGTTACCTGCCGATGCTTTTCTTTCTGCCACTGATTGTGCGCCCGAAAGACGGCTTCTGCCGTTTCCACGGAATCCAAAGTCTGATACTTTTGGCTGTGCTCTCAATCATCTGGGTAGCCATTTACATTCTTGATTTTCTTCTGGGCAAGGTTTTGGGAAATATAATTCTATTGGGCTTTATTTTTAAGATAGCCGCTTGGCTGGTGCACTATGTTGCGGGAACCACGATCTCAGTTTTGTATATTTTAACAATTATTTACTGTTTTATTCAGGCGGCCGCTGGTCAGCGCTGGCGGATTCCTGTATTGGGAACATATGCAGAGCGGCTGCACATCCGTTAGGAATGGAACCTAAAAAGGAGGCAACGATGGCAGAAGAGCAAAAAAGGATGGAAACACCACCGGCACACCAGACCGGTGATGATGTGGAAAAAGGTAAAGGAATAGCCTGGCTATCCTATCTCTGGTTACTCTGGCTCGTCCCGCTACTGGCAATGAAAGACAACGAATTCTGCAAATTCCATGTCAAACAGGGAATCATCCTGACAATACTTGGTGTTGCGGTTTGGGTAGTAGGCTGGATCCCAGTTATCGGTTGGATTATCGCCTTTATTGTCTATGTTTACATACTGGTGATGGCGATAATGGGCATAATCAACTCCCTGAATGGCAAATACTGGAAGATGCCAATATTAGGAGGGCTCGCAGCCAACTGGTTCAAGTTCTAAAAAAAGGAACTGCTTTAAAGAAGCGACCGTAGTTCTGATAATATGGATTATGTAAACTAAATCGAAGTAAGTCAGAACATGCCTTTTTGCTGTTTTTGCTTGTCCCCTATTTTATCTGTAAATACCACTCTAAGAGGGTTTTTCCGCATCGCTCCCAGAGGAAATTTTTGTGGATGTGCTCTTTAAGCGCATTTGTTTTTGGTTTGTTCATGCTCTCTTTTAAAGCAGCTGCTATTGATGCCTCTGACCCTGGTTCAAGGTATACGGCATTGTCCGAAAAATACTCCTTAGTCCCGCCATAACGGGTTATACAGACCTTTGCGCCTGCCAGTCCTGCCTCAAGTGCTGCCAAGCCGGGTGTTTCATATAGTGACGGTAATATAAAGGTATCGCACGCCCCATAGGCAGATTCAAGAAGCGGTGATTCAGGTGGCAGTTTCGGAATCAGTTTCAGGTTAGGGGTTGTTTCTATAATTTTCAAACACTTCGCACTGTATTCATTATTTATAACCGGCCCGATTACAACCCCTAAAATTTGATTTTTCTTTAGCACCTGAAGTAAAGGCAACAGGTTCTTTCTGCCCATTCCAATATGTCCGACATAAAGCACAAAATCCTTAATACCATATTCCTCTATAAAAAGGTCGGGCTTGGCATAATAAAACCTTTTCTCAACACCATTGGGCACAACGCCGATTTTATTTCTGGGGATATCAAAGCCATCTGCAATCATTTCCAGCTCTTCATTGGTATTAACCAAAATCAGGTCTGCCATTGCGCATAACTCCTTGCAGAACAGATGCTCAGTCCAGTAACCACCGTGCTTGCGCAGCCTGAAAGCGATCCTCAGCGCTGTTTTCACCTTTGCTGGCTTGTGCCGGCTGTAGAAAACAGGGGTTACTATCAATTTCATTCCCAGCCCCTTTATTGCCCGTCCCAGGTGATATGTGCCGACATTGGCACCGAAAAGATGAAAAAGTTTGAACTGGTTTAAATCGTATCTTTTCCAGGGGTCAAAAAGTTCTACTTCAACGCCAAGATTATTTAATACCCGGGCAAGCGCACGAACCTGAACCTCAACACCACCGCCCAGCGCAGTTATCGCTGAAAAAGAGCCAAAAAGAACCTTCATTTCATTAACTATACCGTTTGCCTTCTAATCTGCAACCTCTTCTGGATTTGCCTAACTATTTCATGTGCATGTAATGTAAGCGGGTATTTCTTAATTCTAAGCTCGCTTGAGTCAAATGGCATCACGGTAACTGGCTCCCATTTGACCGCATCAAAATCACATCTTTGCGCGCATAATGGTAAACCCGCTCTCTTTTGTCCATATTCCAGCACCAGACCTATATCATCCATTCCGTTTGCTGATGTCACCTCTATCCCCCCTTCAATAAATCGGCAATCGTATTTCACCATTTCCCTTTTCTGCCACCAGCGGCAAAAATCGCTCATCGTCATCCACGCACCGCAGCACTCAAGCCCGTATTTAATTACCTCGCTGATAACCCTTGGATAGCGGACAATCATATGTGGGTGGTCATAAAGAAAGCAGGGCTCCTGCCGGACAATCTGCAAATCAATCACCCGCCGGTAATACGCAATCATTGACTCTTCATCCATCCTTGCCCAGACAAGCCTTCCTAAGGAAACCGGATGAACCGGAATCTGCAGTACCGAACTTTCCTTTTTATTGACTATGGGTCTTGAAGGAACATCATCGTATGAGTAACCGAACTCGCTTGAATATTCAAATCCCAATTTAACAAAGACTGAATTGAGGTTTTCGTTCCATTCGCCATAAGGTGCAGCAACACCAATCGGTTTCACCCCTGCATCTTTCAAGATATTTATCCCCTTGGAGAAATTGTCAAGATTGTGCTCAAAATCCTGATAAACAAGATGCCGGTGGCAGTGAAACTGGATGTCATGACCGCTAAGCATCTTGACTAAATCCGACAGACCCGCAGTAATTGGTGCGGTGGATAAGAACCAGGTCCATTTCATCCCTAAATCTTGAGCAATCTTTGCCGCTGCGCTAATCTCAGCAGGCGAACTGAAATCGGTATCAACCCGAAAGCCGAATATTGACCGATAGCCCATTGGCACATAAGAGAGATGGACATAGGGAATATTTTGCGAGTTTAAAAGTAAACGCAGACAACCGGCAAAGACCCTTCGCACCCCTCCCCTATCAGTAAGCGCAACTGTCTCATACGGCAACCTCGCACCCTTACTGACAAACTGCTTTAACTTGATGCTGCGATGTTTAAGTATACTCTTCAGGTCAAAGGGCAAAACAATCAATTGTCCTGAACAACCATCTTCACCTTGATAAATGAAAGGCTGCCCCTTGTCAGTTTTACCGATGTTAGCAAACCTTGGAACCAAGCAGGTTGTATTGATGTCAACCAGCCCGGTATTGCGGAAGGTATCACTTTTGTCCGGAACAAGATATTTTACCATCACCCGTCTGCTTGACATCTCTTTTGGCAATTCACTCGTTGTCCTCAATACCAGTTGTCCATTTCTGCTAATAATGAACACCTGAGCCGTGCCATTCTCTTGCTCAGTAAAAGGAACGCCTTCTTGCTTTAACAGCACCTCAAGGTAAACATCAGCCTGTTTAAGAGACACCATTGTCTGTAACCCTCTTTTCACACAGCCGCTGATAGATTTCTAAAAGCACATTTTCAGCATTGCGCCAATTGTATTTATCCTCTACTGCCCTTCTGCCCGACGACCCGCGCCGAATCGCCTCCTTTTGGTTTTCCAAGACCGAACAAAGCGCGGTTGCAATTGCCTCAGGCTTTGTCGGGTCAACGAGCCAGCCGCATTGGGCATCATTGACAACCCGCGCTATCTCAGGAAAGTTGCTGGCAACAACTGCCACACCTGCGAGCATAAACTCAAAAAGTTTACTGGGCTGATTTGTCCAGTCATTTCCCCTTTGGGGCTGAAGCAGGATCACCCCGGCAAGGCAGGGTTTGATAATCTCAAAAACCTCTGCATAGGAATCCACACGCTCAAGAAACTGAACATTCTCCTCAAGATGGTTTTCAGTGATAAACCTCTTTGCCCATCTTTCAATATCAGCACGCGGGTCAAACTCGCCCCTGACAAGCAATCGGACAGCTGGAAACCGTTGCTTCACCATTGCCAGCGCCTGCAAAAGCAGGTCAAAACCCCTTGGGCGACAGATTAAGCCCGTATAAACAAACCAGGGCTTTCTTTCAGGCAAGGGCTCTCTAACCAGGTCCAATGGCGCATAATTAGGAACCTGTTTTGCCTTTCTTCTCCGACGAAGAAAGCGCTCTGCCCGCAAAAGATTGGTCTCAATCATCTCATCCGCCCTTTTACCTGCTTGATATTCAAGGAAAGTGACAATCAGCCAGCCGGCAATGCGCAAAGGCAGAGGAAAATCAGACCGGTCAAGATACATCTGCGGAAACCACTCGCACGACTCATAGATTATCTTCACATCCTGAAGGCATCTTTTAATCCCGAGCCCAATACCCAGGCACCAGGGGTCAACGCACTGATAAATATCCGCCCTTTGTTTAATTGCCAGCCGCGCAATCTCTCTGAGCGTCTGAATCTTTCTTAAGCCCCGGCACTCGCTGACATTGATAAGTTTAATGCCGTTTTTTAAGATTACACCGCTTTCCTTTCCCAGACCGATTATGGCAACATCATAGCCTGCGCGTTTGAGCGAGCGTGCCTCCCTGTCAAGAAAGCGACTGTAATCCGCAGGATGGGATGATGTCAAAAAACAGACCCTAATCTTGCAATCCATTCACTAATACCCAAAGGTCTAAAAACTTAGTTCTTACTTCTCTGACTTTTCGTTCTTGTTCTGATTGTTATTAATGTTATTTTCCTCTGCTGCCTTCGGCGGTAATTGCCCAAGTGCGCGTAAACATTCACGCGCAGTATTAACATGAATCTCCATCGTATCCTCGGTGTTTAAGGCATACCCGCCTGCCAGGACCGGCACAACCGGAATCCCCGCCTTGTAGCAGTTACTTATCACAATCCGGTCACGCAATGCCAGACCCCTTTTGGTTAGGCGCAATGTTCCCAACTTATCATTCATATAAGGGTCGGCACCGGCAACATAGATTACCAACTCGGGCTTGTGTTCCTCAATAATCTTGGGCACCGCCTCCTCCATATGACGGATGTACTCATCATCCCCCGCATCATCCTCAAGCCCGATGTCCCAGCTTGACCTCTCCTTTATTGGATAAAGATGCTCCTGATGGATGGAAAAGGTAAATACCTTGGGGTCATTCTGAAAAATGCGTGCAGTCCCATTGCCCTGATGCAAATCGCAGTCAATTACCGCCACCCGCTCAACCTTGCCTTCATCCTGCAGTTTCCTGATTGCTACCGCAATATCGTTGATGTAGCAGAAACCCTCACCGTGGTCGGCAAAGGCATGGTGAAACCCGCCGCCGATATGCATCGCCACCTTATCCTCAAGACCAAAACGGCAGGCAAGAATCGTGCCGGAACTGTGCAGGAGAAATCCGGAAACAATCTCCCAGGTCAAAGGTAACTCGGAGCGAACCGTGCGCGCTGTCCAGCGCAGATTCAACAGGTCGTCAATATACTCCCTGGTATGCACAAGCCTGATGTCATCAATTGACGGCTCGGGCGGCTCAAAGAAATCACTCTCCTGTGCGAACCCCTTTGTCAAAAGCGCCTGCTTCACCATCTTATACTTATCGGTCGGGAAAACATGCACCCCGACATTAAAATGATACCGGTCCGAATATACAAATCTCATATCTTATCCTTTTAGTTGCTCTTCAAGCTTAAAATAAGATAAAATTATAAAAAATATCAGCACGGTGTCAAACCAATCACTCATTGAAAGGAGTATAACAAATTAAGAAAGAACATGGACAAAAACAGCACCTGAAACTAAGTGTATCTAAAAATACACTAAATTCAAAGAGGTAAAATAGGGTTAAGTCTCACAATTACAAAACTTAAACAATTTTACCATTCTTCCAGGGGGTTATCCCCCCGCTGATTTTGAATATTATTTCTGTAAGAATTTCTGATTTCGCTTATAAAATGCACCTGCAGTCCAGAATGAATGGAACCTGCGTTGCCGTCAGCCTGATTAAATCCGGTTGTAATATGCAGATGCTCAAAACTATTTTAATTATTCTAACTATTTACATACCTTTTCCTAATAGTATAATGATTTGATGTCAGTTATTGCTTTTCACCATACCACGATTATCGGCGTGCGCCGTAATGATATGGTGGCGATGGCTTCAGATGGTCAGGTCACTTTGGGCGAAACCATTCTCAAGCATTCGGCACGTAAGATAAGAAAACTGCACAATGGCAAGGTGCTGGTCGGCTTTGCCGGTGCGACCGCTGATGCCTTTACCCTTTTTGAAAGGTTTGAGGCAAAACTTGAGGAGTTTTCCGGCAACCTGCCCAGGTCGGTTGTGGAACTTGCTAAGGACTGGCGCACCGACCGGATTCTGCGCCGGCTGGAGGCGCTCTTGGGGATTATGGACCGGCAGTACTCCTATGTTGTATCCGGCTCTGGTGATGTGATTGAACCTGATGATGGAATTGTGGCAATTGGTTCTGGTGGTGCCTATGCCTTGATTGCCGCGCGCCTGCTTTTAAAACACACCTCGCTTTCTGCTGACGAAATCGCCCAGGAGGCGATTCAGCAGGCAGCAGCGGTCTGCGTCTACACCAACAGCGAGATTTTTATTGAGACAATCTAAAACCGCAGAATATCAGCCATTGAATAGAAACCCGCGGGCTGAGAAACAATCCAGTGGATTGCCCTGATAACGCCAAAGGCAAATGCGGTTCTGCTTTCTGCCTTATGAACCAGTTCCAATCTTTCTCCTGTTCCGCCGAAAATCAGTCGGTGCTCACCAATAACATCACCGGTGCGGATTGAGAAGACCTTTATTCTCCTCTCCCCTATTTTCTCTTCAATCCTCTCAACAAGCATCTTCGCTGTTCCTGAGGGTGCATCCCTTTTTTTCTTGTGATGGGTCTCAATCAAATGAATATCATAATCCTCGCCAAGGAGTTGCGCTGTTTTCTGAGCAATCCCTGCCAGAACCGCAACGCCAACTGAGAAGTTTGGGGCATAAACAACCGCAATCCTCTTGGCCGCCTTCTGCAGTTCTTCTATCTCTTTATTACTAAAGCCGGTTACACCGGTGATATAGGATTTGCCCCGCTCAGCGCAGAGAATAACATTTTTGCTAACCGCCTCCGGGACAGAAAAGTCAACCACCACATCGGTTCTGTCAATCACATCCTTAAGGCAGGGAACCACAACACCAGCACCTGCCGGCTTTCCTATCAGGGGATGGGAATCAATTTCAACACCGCCGACAAGTTCAATACCATTTTCAGGAGTTAGCAGCCGGGCAATCTCTGTGCCCATCCTGCCGCCAAAGCCAACAATGACAACCCTGGGCATTTAATCTTTAAGATTAAGACCGTAGTTTTTCAGTGCCTGACGCAGAACCGGCTCATTCTGTGAACTCAATGGACACAAAGGCAGCCTCGGTTCACCTGCGGGCATCCCCAAAAGCGCCATTGCCGCCTTGATTGGAATCGGGTTGGTCTCAATGAAAAGCGCCTTGATTAATGGAAAAAGCTTGAGATGGCGCCTTCTTGCCTCTTCAACTCTGCCGGAAAGAAAGTCATCAACCAGCGCCTGCACATCCAGAGGAACAATATTGGAGACAACTGAAATAACACCCTTACCACCAACAGCAAGAATCGGCAGTGTCAATGAGTCGTCACCAGAAAGAACCGTTACCCGCTCAGCACATCTTTGGATAATCTCGCTCGTCTGGTCAAGGCTTCCTGAAGCCTCCTTTACCGCAACAATGTTCGGGCAGTCCTTAATCAGCCGTTCAATTGTTGCCGGCAGGATATTCACCACGCTTCTTGGAGGGATGTTATAGACAATCAAAGGCAGACCGGTTGCCTCGGCACAGGCACGAAAGTGGCGGTAAAGCCCTTCCTGGGTTGGCTTGTTATAATACGGGGCAACAACCAAGACCGCATCAACACTTAGAGCCTCTGCCCGCTTAATCTGCTTACAGGATTTGTGGGTTGAGTTTGTGCCAGCACCAGCGATAACCTTAACCTTCCCTTTTGCCTCAATTACCGCTGTTTCAATAACCTTTTCCGTTTCCCCTTCGGTCAGGTTTGGTGCCTCACCAGTTGAACCGCAAACCAAGAGCCCCTTAACACCCGCACGAACCTGAAATCTAATGTTTTCCCTTAACCCGTCAATATCAAGCTCCTCGTTTTTGAATGGCGTAACTAATGCGGTGATGCAGCCGGAAAACATCTGCCTCCTTTACAATGGTGGTGTTAAACCCTTATCATTTTGCTCTTTGCCGATGCCCAAAATCCGGTCAACTTCAGCACCCGTCAAAACCTCTTTCTCCAAAAGCGTCTTTGCCAGCGCATTTAGTTTGTTTCTATTATCGTTTATCAGCCGGTATGCCCTTTCTACCTGAGTGTCAACAAACCGTTTAATTTCCGAGTCGATCAACCGCGCGGTCTCCTCAGAAAATGTCCGGTGCAGACCAAGTTCCCTGCCCAAGAAAATCTCCTCACCACCCTTGCCAAATGTCAGCGGCCCGACCTTTTCACTCATCCCCCATTCGGTAACCATTCTCCGGGCAAGCATTGTTGCCCGGTCAATATCATCCCTGGCCCCAGTAGAGGTGTCGCCAAAGACAATCTGTTCCGCTGCCCTGCCACCTAACATCACCGCCAGTTGATTTAAGCAGTATTCCCGGGAATAAATACGCTTGTCATCCAGGGGCAGTTGCTGGGTAACACCCAGTGCCCGGCCCCGGGGAATAATTGTAACCTTGTGAATCGGGTCGGTGCCGGGAATAAGCCTTGACACCAGGGCATGACCCGCCTCATGATAGGCAATCCAGCGCTTCTCCTCATCACTGATTAACAGACTCCGGCGCTCAACCCCCATCAGGACCTTATCCTTGGCATCCTCAAAATCCTCCATCGTAACAGCCGAGCGCGCCCGCCTTGCTGCCAAAAGCGCTGCCTCATTGACCATATTTGCCAGGTCAGCACCGGAAAAACCGGGCGTGCTGCGTGCCAGAACCTTGACATCAACATCCGGGCCGACCGTAATCTTCCGGATGTGCACGCGCAGAATTCCCTCACGTCCCAAAACATCGGGCAGGTCAACAACAATCTGGCGGTCAAACCGGCCCGGCCGTAAAAGTGCCGAGTCAAGGATATCCGGTCGGTTGGTTGCCGCCATAATTATCACCCCATCAGTGGTCTCAAACCCATCCATCTCAACCAGCAACTGATTCAAGGTTTGTTCCCTTTCATCATGGCCACCACCCAGACCCGCGCCCCTTTGCCTGCCCACCGCATCAATCTCATCAATAAATATGATGCAGGGTGCATTGCGCTTTGCCTGTTCAAACAAATCCCTGACCCGGGCTGCACCCACGCCCACAAACATCTCAACAAAGTCGGAACCGGAGATGGAAAGAAACGGCACCGCGGCTTCACCGGCAACCGCCTTTGCCAGCAGGGTCTTGCCGGTCCCGGTCGGTCCAACCAGAAGCACCCCCTTAGGAATCCTGCCGCCCAGTTTCTGAAACTTCTGCGGCGCCTTGAGAAAGGCGATAACCTCCCGCAACTCCTCCTTTGCCTCCTCAACCCCGGCAACATCGTTGAATGTTACCTTGGGACGGTCTGAACTCACCACCCGGGCACGCGACCTTCCGAATGTAAAAGCTCGGTCCTGACCTGAGGACATCCGGCGCATAAAGAGGACCCAGAACCCAATCAGTAACACCCAGGGCAAAATTGAGATTAAAATTGTTGGCCACTGCGAA
>CAZNRV010000013.1:0-1789 GCA_964575495.1 uncultured bacterium | reverse complement strand
GAAATACGACCGCGCCGCCGTCATCGGCATTCTGGTCAAAACTGGCGAGGTGCTCTGCCTTGTCTCCCATCCTCACTTTGACCCCAATATCTTCCTCTCTCCCCTGAACTCGGCACGCTGGGACTCACTTGTCTCTAACCCGTCCAAGCCCTTTTACAACCGGGCAATATCTTCTGCCTATCCACCCGGCTCCACCTTTAAACCGCTTATCGCCCTATTGGCAATGGAAAAGGGTCTGGTAACACCCCAAACCACCTTGCTACCATGCACCGGCGTGTTCCAATATGGCAACAGGAAGTTCAAATGCTGGTCAGCCCATGGCAGGCTCAACCTCATCGAAGCGATTGAGCAGTCCTGCAACACCTATTTTTACCAGTTAGGAATGCGCATTCGTGTGGATACCCTTGCCTCGTTTTGCCAGCGCTTCGGTCTCGGCAGAACTACCAGCATTGACATCCCGGCAGAAGGCACCGGCAATATCCCGAACCGTGACTTCTTAAACCGGCGCTACGGCAAGGCAGGATGGACCCAGGGTGTGATGCTCAACTTCGCCATTGGACAGGGCGAGATTCTTTTGACACCTCTGCAACTTGCCCTTGCTTACGCTGGCATTGCCAACAACGGCTTTTATTACCAGCCCCGGCTCGTTGACCATATTGACTCTCTGGGAATAACAATCCATTGCCCGGTCGGACAGAAATTTGACATTGCCCTTGACCGAAATGCAATCAGCGCGGTCAAGCAAGCCCTGACCAGGGTTGTCCTTTATGGCACGGGCAGGGCAGCACAACTTCAGGAGATAACCATCGCGGGCAAGACCGGCACCGCCCAGAACCCGCCCAAACCTGACCACGCCTTATTTGTTGGCTTTGCACCCGCAGAAGCGCCTGAGGTTGTCTTCGCGGTAGTTGTGGAAAATGCCGGCCATGGCGGTGCGGTTGCTGCGCCCATTGTCAGCGAACTTGTCCGTGCCTATTTCGCAAATAAGACAGGGCAATGAAACGGGTTGATTTTATCCTGATTATTACCCTTATTCTGCTTCTAACCGCTGGCTGTCTTGCCATCTACTCAGCTGCCGGCACCTATTATCTTATCCGCCAGCTCATCTTCCTGCCGGTCGGAATCACTGGTTTGCTGATTGCCTTCCTTGCGCCCAGACGCTTCATTTACGGTCTTACCGAACCGCTTTACGCCCTTTCGCTTTTGCTCTTGGCAGCGGCTCTTTTTATCGGCACCGGACCTGGTGTCCGGCGCTGGTTTGCGATTGGCTCATTTACCTTTCAGCCCTCAGAACTTGCCAAGATAACAACCTTTTTGATGCTTGCCAAGTACCTGAGTTACCGCCGGGAGATAAAGTTCAATTTCAAAAGCCTTGCCGGACCAATCTTAATTGTCATCGCGACGGTTCTCTTGATTCTTGCCGAACCTGACCTGAGCAGTGCGCTAATTTTTTTGCCTCCCTTTGCCGCTATGATTTATTGGCAGGGGTTGCGGCCATTACACATCCTGCTTTTGTTTATGCCCTTCCTCTCATTTGCTGCCGGATTTTCCCTTTATCTCTGGATTCCATTCTTTATCACCCTCGTGGTGATTGCCTTTATCCGCATGCGGGTCTTCCGTGCCATTCTTGCGCTCGGTGTCAGTTCAGTGTTCGGGCTTTTCTCGCCCATTTTCCTTTCAATGCTCAAAGACTACCAGAAGGCAAGGATTATGAACTTCTTTGCGCCCTGGTTTGACCCTCACGGCCTGGGCTGGAACGCAATCCAGTCCCAGATAGCGATTGGCTCAG
>CAZNRV010000012.1:0-10008 GCA_964575495.1 uncultured bacterium | reverse complement strand
CCTTCTAAGAGTATATGTCAGCTGAGCATAGCACCTCTCTTAACTCGGCACCAGTAATTGAATTGACCGGGGTGTTCAAGTATTTCCAAGGAGAATGGCCGGCACTTACCGATATCAACCTGACAGTTTACCAAGGAGACTTTCTTTTTTTACTGGGCGCAACCGGTGCTGGTAAAACCACCATGCTCCGGCTTCTATACCGTCACGAACTGCCCGATGCCGGAAGTATCAAAGTTTTGGGCTATGAACTTGCATTGATGAAGGAAAAGGATATCCCCAATCTACGCCGGCGCTTAGGGGTAATTTTCCAAGACTTTAAACTGCTTTCTGACCGAACTGTTCACGAGAACCTGGAGTTTGTTTTACGGGCGATAAACACCCAACCGGATATGATTCCCGCCAAAATCCAAGAGACACTTGCTCAACTCGGGCTTGTGCACAAAAAGAATTCCTATCCCCATGAGCTGTCAGGTGGAGAACAGCAAAAGGTCTCCATTGCCCGTGCACTCGTGAAATCTCCTGACATTGTGCTCGCTGATGAACCCACAGGAAATATCGACCCTAAAGCATCTGATGACATCTTGAATATTCTCAAGGACATAAATTACCAGGGAACAACAGTTATCATGGCAACTCACGATGCTGAGATTGCGGAACGAACGCGGCGGCGCCGTGTGACCCTTGATGCCGGCAGAATTGTGCGCGACGAGGGATAAAATGAAACTGGGATATCTGTTGAAAGAGACCTGGCGGACAATCAGCCGTAACTTCAGTCAATTTTCCCTTGCGAGCGCTGTCATGGCGATATGTCTCCTTTTGACCGTCCTTTTTCTTGTAATAACTTTAAATGTGCTTAAGGTTTCCGCTTCGGCAGCGGCATGGGCAGAAATCTACGCTTTCGTCACAGATGATATCGCCGAAGAGCCTACACCACTTCTCAAGCGAGTTGCCGATATTGCCGGTGTAACAGCGGTGCGCTTTGTTTCCAAGACAGAGGCGTTTGAGGAATTACGTGCTGACCTTGGTTCTGATACACTTTTACTTGATGTGTTAGGTAAGAATCCCATTCCCGCATCGATTCGACTTACCCTTCATCCGGATTATGCCAATGTGGAAAACGTTAACGCACTCGAACAGAAACTATTACTTTTACCAGGGGTCACCGAGGTCTGGTCAGGAAAGGAATTATTAGCAAAGCTTAACCAGGCACTGAAAACGCTATTGGTCCTTGATATCGTAATTTTTATCATAGTTGCCTCTTCAGTTATTTTTATAGCATTTCAGACAGTTGAAAGTTCAATTACAACCCGCGCCCAAGAAGTAGAGATTATGGAACTTGTCGGTGCCAGCCGAACGACAATACGGGTTCCTTTTATTTTACAAGGTGTGCTCCAAGGAATCTTCGGCAGCATCGTCGCGTTTTTGCTTATCCTGATCATCTTCAGGGTTGTTACTTCTTTCATTCCGGCGCCATTTTTTCCATCAGAGGTTGTTTTCGGGAGTACCGTTATATTGGGACTTTTATTTGGTTTGGGTGGTTCGCTCTTGGCACTCAATCGGTTGCCGTCGACTTTAGTTGCCAAACCTAAATTGCAGCGGCTAAGTTCGCCTTAGGATATGAGAAAACTGATAAAAGCTGCCATCATTACTGGGGTAATTTTCCTCCGTCTCAATGCCCAGAATAATCCTTTGAGGGATTCCATTGACCTTGTTCAACGTCAACTGGATTCAACGCTGCAAAGGCTTGACGACCTAACCAGAACGGTGAATGAGCTTGCGCTCAAGGAAAAGAACAGTCTTGAGCGGTTGGAAATGCTGAAAGAAAAGATCTTGGTGACTGAGAATCTAATCAGCCAGCTTGAATCTCAAATTGACCGCCGCAACCGTGAAATCAATCAGCTGAATGCCCAGTTGGCAAAAATCCTTGACCAGGAGCAAAGATGTCGCAGGTTGCTCAGCAAGCGTCTGATAAGCATCTACAAATACTCCAAGATATTTCCGCTTCAGGCGTTCCTAACCAGTAAAAATCTGCCAGAATTTTATCGCCGGGTAATAAACCTTCGACTCGTCAGCCGTTCTGACCATCGGCTGCTACTCGAATCAATGGAACTCAACCAGCAGGTGAACTTACACCGGCAGGGTATCATTGCTGCCCAAATGGCAGCCGAGAGTCTCGAAACGGCTGCGCAAGCAAAAAGGGCGACACTGATGAAAGATAAAGAGGAAGAGGGCAAAATGTTGACGCAAATACGAACAGAAAAAGCGAAACGGTCCGCATTCCAAACCGAACTGCAAGCCGCTGCGGAAAGATTAAAGGCATTGATTGTCGAACTCCAAATCCGTGCGTCTTCCGCAGAGGAAAGGCATGATTTTGAGAAAAATAAGGGGAAATTGCCTTGGCCGGTAACGGGTTCGGTCATCGCCTCCTTTGGGGCACAAATCCATCCCCGCTATCGAACCAAGATAAATAACAATGGCATTGATATCAAGGTGACGACAGCCAGTCCGGTAAAGGTGGTCGCGGCTGGCAAGGTGTCTTATGCCGACCGTTTTGTCAGTTATGGCAATTTAGTGATTGTTGACCACGGTGAAGGCTATTTTACTTTATACGCTAATCTGACAACACTTGAAACGGTCGCCAATGCCCTCGTTTCCGCAGGAACTGTAATCGGTAGCGTTGACGATTATCTCCATTTTGAAATACGCAAGGAGGGACAGCCATTGAATCCCAAATACTGGCTTGAATGAACAATCGAGGGATTGATGCCATTTTTGGGAATCATCGGACAGGATAAGGTCTGTAAAATTCTCGATAGGCTGCTGTTGGCAGATAAATATATGCCGCTGCTGTTTGTTGGTCAACCCGGGGTCGGCAAACGGACGGTGGCGCTTAAATTTGCCCAGAGTGTAAACTGTGAAAAGGGTTCGGGGAGAGCCTGTGGTATTTGCGCAATTTGCACCAGGATTGCTAAACTCAACCATCCAGATGTCCGGCTGGTTATGCCTGTCCGCAGGTCAGCAAAGTCCAAGGAGAACGAATCAACGGGGAAAGCTGCTGAAGAATCTCCTAAACCGGTAAGGGGTGCTCTTGAAGAAATCATTAGACATTATCCTGATTATACTCTGGACAAGGCTCAGCCGCAGGTGCCGCCCAATTTCTCAATTCCGATTGATGCCATTCGCTGGTTGGGAGCAGAGATGGCAAAACCACCAGTTTCTGCGCGGGTGCGATTTTTTATCATCCTCAGCGCCCATCAGCTGAACGAGCAGGCACAAAATGCCCTCTTGAAGATATTAGAGGAACCACAGGCAAACACCCTTTTTATCCTGACGGCAACAAATCCCAATGCCCTGTTTGCGACAATCCGCTCGCGCTGCCAGCTTATCCGTTTTGCCGACATCCCTGAAGCGGCAATTGTTGATTTTTTAAAACAGCATGAGGCGGCAGATGCCCAAAATCTTGCCGCGCGACAGCTTGCCGCAGCGCTTGGTCAGGGTTCGATTGGCAAGGCTCTGAGCGCATTGAACAACCTTGATGAGTTCATCTCACAGCCGGTAATTGATTACCTTAAACAGGATAGCGGTAACGCCGGTTTATTTGCTGTCTTGGATGAGATTGGAGATACAGCTTTAAACACCATCGTAAATACCGCCCTTTTTTTCTACCATAACAATCTGCGTCGCCGTCTCGGGTATAATTATCTATCTCAGTTTGGAAGTGAAACGGTTATTAATTACCCCATCCCGTTATTACGTAAGAAACTTGCTTATCTCTACGAGCGCTTTCACGAATGCCAGTTAAATACCAATCGCAGCCTCTCGCTATATACATTTTTATCCGAAGCGAGATAGACAGTTTTTACCGGCAGGCATTACTGCTAACAATTTTCACACTTTACCCCGGGTTAACCCCCAGGCAAAATTGAGTTTTGCTTAACTTCCGTATTTCAAATAAGATAGCATATTCAGGCTATCAGCGATTCGTATCGTTATATATACACTTAGGTTTTTGAAATCTATTTGTTCACCGGTTTGGTATATCATCTTCATTTGACAAAGAAAATATTTAGGTTAATATTAGTTGGCATTCTTTACTGATAAAAAGATGCCAGAGTTAGCTAAACTTATAAAACCAAGAGGAGTAATTATGCTGCAAGCCTTTAGGACATTAGCAGTATTGACTGTCATATTACTGCTGCTGGGCTGTCCTGGAACCGATACCACCAACCCAGAAGTCAATATTGTCTATCCACAAAATGGCGCGACACTTGATACCGGCAATGTGGTAATCAAGGCGTTTGCCACCGACAACAAATCGGTAGACAAGGTGGAATTCTATGATGGAGCGACGAAAATCGGTGAAGACGGCACCGGCAGAGCCGATACCTTTGACATCAGCTGGACCGCAACCGCAGGCAATCATAGCTTGAAAGCCATCGCGTATGACGCTGCTGGTAACAGTGCTGAAGATGTTGTGCAGGTTACGGTAACCGCTGGTGGCGGTGGTGGTCCGACTCACCACTCGGGCGAAATCGCTCAGGATGAAACCTGGTGGCCATCAGGCAACCCCCACATTATCGACAACGATGTTTACCCTGGTGAAAATGTCACCTTGACTATCAAACCAGGCTGCATAATCAAATTTCAGCCCGGGACTGAACTTTTCTGCGGTTATTACGACGCCAGCGCAATCGTTGCCGAGGGAACAGCCGATTCGGTAATTCTTTTTACCTCCAATGTTGCCACACCCGCACCCGGTGACTGGCAGTGTGTTGGGGCATATGACTTGTCGATGCCGACAACCAGTTTCAAATACTGCATCTTTGAATATGGCGGCGGTGCCCAAGGCTGGGGCACATTTACAGTCGACGAAACCGGCGTGAAATTCAGCAACTGCACGGTCAGAAAGAGCGCTGATTATGGAATTGTTGCTATGGACGAAGGTTATTTTAAGGAATTCAACAACAACACAATCACCGAATGCGCCCGCTATCCCCTTTACATCTATGGCGAATATATTCGCACGATTGGTACAGGCAACAACTTCACCGGCAACACTCAAGAGGGGATCCTTGTCCATGGCGATGATGTTGTCACCACTGGAACCTGGATTAATCCCGGTGTCCCTTATATTGTGAATGGTGACATTAATGTTGGCGATAACAATACCACGCCGGTTCTCACAATTGCGCCGGGCACGACAATAAAACTTCAAAGTGGTGTTGAATTCTACTGTGGCTACTACGGTTTTGGGGCAATTAAGGCAGATGGAACTGACGGCAGAATTAGGTTCATCAGTTCGGTGCCTGCCCCGAGCAAGGGTGATTGGCAATCACTCGGATTCTATCAGTACACAATCGATAGCGAAGCAAAACTGATTAACTGCACGATTGAGTATGGCGGTGAAGATGGCTACGGCAATGTCATAATTGATGATGCAATTCCTGAGGTTCGTGGTGACTCTATCGGTCACAGTGCCGCGTATGGCATTTATCTTGATGGCTCGGAATACCCTGACCCGGATGAACTTGAAAATAATAACACCTTTTACGACAACACCCAAGGTTCTATCCGCAGACCATAGTTTGAGATAGCAGACAAAGGGGCGGGCTAACCCTCGCCCCTTATTTTTTATCAAATATTTTCTGTTGTTTAGATGAATCAGCGGACAGAGGTTGGCAGGTAACAAATTCCTTTATTGCCCCGAATCGTTTGGGTCCGATGCCAATAACATTCCGCAGTTCGTTAACAGTTTTAAATCCATTGTGCTGCTCGCGATAGGTAATAATGCGCTGGGAAAGAACAGGTCCGATTCCCGGCAGGGCATCAAGTTGCTCTAATGTTGCACTGTTGATGTCGATTAAACTGTCTCTGGTAGATAAAGTTTCAACTTCTACGGAAAGGAATTGAAGTTGCCTTTTCATCTGCAGATGCTTAACCCCAGAAATCAAGGAGCCAACAAGGAATGCTGCGCTTAAAAAAATTAGAACTACTTTCTCCCGTGGATTCATCAGAAGCGGAACAAAACCCAGATATTCAAATCGGTGCGTTCATTGCTGATGCCGGAGATTGCCTTGTTGTAACTGTAACCTGTATTAAGACCGGCTTCAATACTGCGGGAAAACCGGTAAGATGCCCCTAACGATGTGGCAATGGTATTGTCTCGTTGCTGGGGAATGGTAGTTTTTTCTTCCATCTCGGTCCATACCGTCTGTTCACGAAGGGTCTGAGAATAACGCAATTGCCAGGTCAGGCTTAAATCCGAGGAAAATCTGACCCTGCGTAAAAATGGCAGTTTCAGTCCTTGAGGAGCTGAAAAGGCGTAACTCAAAGAAGTATTTGCCCCTTGAGTCTTGGTTTCGGTCAAACTGCGGTTGCGGCCGGTTTCACTGAGGTAAGAAATTGCGCCTGAACGGCTATAGTTGACTGCAACGGTTGTAGAAATTCGCTTTTTCCAGGTGGTCTGCCAAGATAGTAAGGGGTTCAAGTCAACGGTTCGGTTTTCAATCCTGCCAAATATCGCCAGACTTTCACCACCAGGGGCGACAGGCAAAAGTTCCCCTCTCAGACTGAAGTTGCGCCGGTAACTGCTTGATAGACGGGAATCAGTGGCAAGAGTGCTAAAAAGATTGTGTACCTTCCCAAGGTTGAGTTCAATACTCGGCCAGATAAGGTTAAGGTCGCCGGTAGCTCCGAGCAACGCCCAGCTCTTTCCCCAGGAGCGGTCATAACTAAACCGGGCAGAAAATTCCTTGTAACCGAGACCGCTTGCGAATCGCAGACTCTTAGATAAATCTCGTGTTCGACTTAATCGTCCTTGCAACGAATCGTAGGGAAAGGTGTCACTTATCCCGAACCTATAAGTCCAGGGAACTGCACCACGAAATCCAAGGTAATCACTGGATCGGGATACACTATAATTGAAATCAATCGGCTCAATGATGTTAGTGATCTCAGCCAGAACCCTAACGGCATTTAGCTTGGGCGTCTTTGACTTTTCAAATTCACGGCCGGTTTGCAAAGTATCAACGAACCCATCTGTTGAATCCAGTGCTTCGTTAAGGGTATCGGACCCCAAACCTTTGGTAAGCCTATGCGTGACACGACCAGTTTTTCTCAACGAACCTTCCCGGCGAGCAGCAGCTCTTTCGATTTGAGCGGTTAACTTTTCGGAAAGTTCAGTCAAATCGATAGAGGTATTAAAACTTATTTCACCTGAATTATTGATGTTGCAATAATCAGCGTACTCAGCTTCAGCTCCGATTTTTGGTCGCTCATGCGAATAATCACCATCAAATTCAATTGAAGGATTAATCACATCCCCGATCTCCAGTTCGTAAGAAACGCCGATATTTTCGCTTCGATTTGCCTCACTGCCCAAAACGACTCCAAGAATTGTATCGGGGTTAGTGACCAGCAGGTCACGTTCCGAATCCCAGCCATATTCTATTGTCAAATCTTCAATTGGTGCAAATGAGATATCAAAATTACCCATAACCGCTTTTCCCCGGAGAGTGTCAAGCTTAATAGTGTCACCATGGATATCGGTGCGTTCAGCGGCACTTACACCTATTCGGATATCCCGAGGCAAAGGGTAAAGGTCGCTTTCACCGGTTAAAGGGATTTTTATGTCCGGCCTAATTCTATAATTATATTGCCAGCCCGTTGCGCAGTTCGAGTCAAAATTTGGATAGTTGCTATTGCTCGCCCAACGACGCCGCCAAGATAAATTCATCGCCTCAATGGTATAATTGAGGAATTTGTTACCGGACTGTTGTTTTGATAGATTGTTAACTGCAATTTCTTGGCTCTGACCATAGCCGATTTGCGTTCGCTGCTCCTGATCTGTTAGTCTCAAATCGGGCCAAGTAGCTGAAAACTTGGGTAGATTTGCCTGACGCATCCGCGTATATGAAACGGGGATAGAAATGCCCCATTTGCGAGGTATAAGTCGGTCTATGTTGACTCGCAGGTCCGCACCAAGGTTTTGGGCAAAGCCGCCAGTCTTTACCCCTCTGCCTTCTGAGAAGCGGTGGAAATTGGGATCCGAGTATGACCAACGCAGTCCCATTGAAAGAAAATCGGCGAGCTGGAGATTGGCTTGGCTTGTTAATCCGTAACCAGCTTCTTTCTTCGGGGCGGTCAACCTGATATCGTTAAACCACACACCGCCGCTGATTTTATTTTTTTGTCTGTTGGCAATGCCGAGCGCAAACCATCGAATATTTGCTAAAGATGGCAGTCCCCAGACAGAATACAAGGTGGAGTCTGAGGTGCTATAAGTATACAACGATTCCGAGATGATTCCCAATGATTCTCGCTGGAGTTTCAACCTGGGCAGAGAGTCCAGTGCAATAATAAATTCATACCATTTGCCGTCCCGACCAGCAATTTTCCTCCCTTTGGTTATCGGTGAACGGACTTCGTAATAATTTACCGAATCCGAACCGATTCGGATAAAACAATCAAGCCCGTTGCCGTCATCATGCACATAAAATCTGAGTTGTCCATAGTTGCGATAATCTTCCACGGCTGTATTGGTTTTAGTCACAATTGCCTGACGGTTTTGATAAAGGCTACGATACCCAAACAGTAATGCAGCTTCGGTTTCGGTCCTTCCGGTTATGTCGCGCTTCAACTCAAAAGGCGAATTATAACTTGTGTCGGTCTTTTTGGAAACTTGTGATACCCATACCTTCTCGTTGGTATCCACCGGCATTGAATTTCCAGAAAAAATATCACTGATTTTGGGATTGCGCCACTTACTGCCCACAAACTCGAGTGAATACAGCTCAATCGTATCGGGTTCCTCAAAGCCGTCAAACCACACTCGCACCAGACGGATGTCTTCCCATTTGGGGTTGCCCACTTTAGAAAACAGGCTTGTGTCACGGAGAGTCAGGCGGTATAAACACCAGCCATTAAAGAGGGGTGTAATATTTCTCTCTTCATTAAGAGGTATCGTGTATTCAAAATAATGATTATAGCGGGAAAAACCATTACGGTCGAGGTCTTCAGAGTCAAGGCGGCGGTTGCCTTCAGTGCCCTGCTGGTTGTTGTAGGGGTCATAATCGTCGTTTCCGTCATCAAGGGCATCAGGGGTCCAAAGGGAATCTTCCCCAAAAACAGTGTCTAGACCGGTATCTTCCCATTCATCAAGAATGCCATTGCCATTTCTATCTTCGGTATCAAGGAATCCGTTATAACCTTTAATCTTACCGTTTCGATCGCGTCTGGGTGCGTCTTCATCTATCGCCATCCCTACGGTAACATGAATACTACCGGTCCTATGCCTTGTACGGGCAATCAACTCTAAATTTTCGATATCGGTAAAATTCATACCCAACTGGGCAGATGGTGCGGTCATTATTCCAGCCCAAGACTCAGTATCGTTAGAATCGGGTGTGAAAGCGATTTTAAGGATGTCTTGGGTTTCATTTGCTTCATCGCCTATATCTGGTCCAAACACGCTATCCTTTCGGACCTTATCTTTTGGTGTTGTCCATTTAAGCGGTATTGTCGCAAAATTGTGGGTATCTTTATCGACCGGTACTGATGCGAAACACCAGAGCATTGCCGTATTTGTAACTTCGCGGGTTATCACTGTTCCTTCAAAGTCATCAAGATAAGCCACGCCACGGGTATTAGGATTTGGCAAGGAGATGGCACCTTCGGTCTTAAAGTCAAAACGGGACGGACTTTGTGCCCATAAAATCGGCAGGCGGTCTAAAAATGCCGTGACCGCATCCGAGGTTGTGCTGTAAGAAAGGTCGGTTTCAGCGATCATCTTCTGGAATGGTTCAGAACCAAGACCAGGTTTTTCTTCTGGAATGCCTTCGTTGCGAAAGAAAAAACTCGAACCTGCCTTTCCGTTCTGCAGGAACGTCCATTCGGTTCTGGCACCCATAAGCGACTTTTGTGTGAGGGAAAACCAAGGTTGATACTCAAATGTTACTTGAATATCAGCATCTGGAGGAAGAGGTTTAAGGAAGGTAATGATACCTGTAG
>CAZNRV010000011.1:0-8108 GCA_964575495.1 uncultured bacterium | reverse complement strand
CACAGATTCCGGCTGGATGTTACCGAACCGGTCAGACAGGTAATTGTCGGCAACGATTCGGTTGTCTGGTTTTATTTCCCTCTTGAGAAGCGGGCGGTGCTTGTGCCCCAGCGCCAGCCAGTGCCGCTTTTGGCATTTATTGAACCGGTGCTTGATACCAGCGCCGAGGTTTTTGAGGAGGAAGAGGACAGGATTGCGGTTGTGACCGGACCGGGTAGTTTTCTTAATGACCTGAAACTGGAACTGGATAAGACCGGCGCTCGCATTGAGGCATTTTCCTTTGTTGATGAGTTGGGTAATTACTGCCGGTTTGTTCTGTTCAATCAGCGCTGGAATCAGGCTGTGTCCCAAAAGAGTTTTCGGTTTGTGCCGCCGCAAGGCACGACAATTGAGTATCAATAAGATGTGGCTTGAGGATAAGAATGTCTGTTTTGCCTGCGGGAGGGGAAATCCGGATGGTATGCAACTGCCGATTGAGGTTGATAAAAAGGGCGCAAGGTTTAAGTATGTGATTCCGGAAAGGTATCAGGGCTGGGTGGGAATTACTCATGGCGGGATTGTTGCAACAATGCTGGATGAACTTTTGGCATGGTCAACAAAACCAAGAGGCTACAGCACCGTTACCGCAGAGATAAGTGTTCGTTTTCGCAAACCGGTGCCGGTGGGCAAGGAGATTAGAGGCGAGGGCTGGATTACCGGTGAAGAGGGCAGGCTGGTTTTTGCCCGTAGCCGGCTGGTTGATAATAAAGGTACGGTGCTGGCAGAGGCAACAGGCAAGCTCTGGAAGATTTGAAATTGAGTTCTGGGCATAGTCGGGCAGCGGTGATTGCGCTCGGCTGTCCGAAGAACCGGGTTGATTCCGAGTATCTTTTAGGCGCACTTGCCCAATCGGGTTATGAACTGACATCATCATTAAAGGCGGCAGACCTCGTTGTGTTGACAACCTGTGCGTTCCTCGGTTCGGCGGTGAAAGAGTCGGAGAAAAAAATCAAAGAGATGGTCGGGCTCAAGAGACATAATCCGGATATGAAATTGGTAGTTGCCGGCTGTCTGGTTGCGCGCTATGGAGATGCGCTGGCAGGGAAATATCCTGAGGTTGACAGATGGGTTGATTTAAAGGATATGCAGGGTATTCCGCAAATGGTTGGCTATTGCTGTCCAAGACAGGCACCAGCGCGGCTGGTTTCAACACCAAGCCATTATGCCTATTTAAAGATTGCCGATGGGTGTGACAACCGCTGCAGTTACTGTCTGATTCCCAAGATTCGCGGGGGGTTCCGCTCACGGAAAATTGAGGAGATAATTGCCGAGGCTTGTGAGCTGGTAGATTTGGGTGTGAAGGAGCTAATCTTAATTGCACAGGATACCACCGCTTATGGTAAAGACATTTATGGCAGGCCCTGCCTCGGCAGGCTTCTTGATAGATTGAACCAAATCAAGGAGCTCCGCTGGCTCAGATTGATGTATGCCTATCCTGCGCATCTAAGTGAGGATGTGATTGAGGAGTTTGAGTCAAACGGGAAGCTCTGCCGTTATGTTGACCTGCCGATTCAGCACATTGCGGATAGAATTCTTGAGCGGATGAACCGGCATTACCAGCGCCGGGATGTTGAGACCCTCTTGGATCGGCTGAAGATGATTCCAGATATGCGCATCAGAACCACGATTATCACCGGGTTCCCAGGCGAAAGCGAGGAGGGGTTTCAGGAGCTGTTTGATTTTGTCCGGCAGGCACAGTTTGACCGGCTTGCCGGGTATGAGTTTTCACCTGAACCGGAAACAGATGCAAGCCGGATGAAAGGGCAGATTGCACCGAGAGTCAGAAGGGAGAGGTTGCGCCGGATTATGCGTGCTCAGGCAGAAATTTCAAAGCAGAAACTGCAGAGTTTGATTGGCAAGCAGGTGTTAGCCCTTGCTGATTTTCCCAATGAGGGCAGGACCGAATGGGATGCGCCGGAGATTGATGGCAGGGTTATTTTTCAAAATGCGGTCAAACCGGGAAGTTTTGTCCGCTGCGAGGTAAAAGCCGCCACAACCCACGATATTGTTGTCTGATTGACAAAGAGGCGGTATTTAATACAATCATTCTGTGAAAGAGAAAAAGGGTATTGCGGTTCTGGCATCGGGTCGAGGCACTAACTTTGAGGCGCTTGTCAAGGCATGTCAGCAGCCTGATTTTCCCGCAGAGATAAGAGTCCTTGTTGTCAATGTGCCTGAGGCACCGGTTTTGAACCGGGCAAAAATATTCGGGATTTTGAGCTTAATGATTGACCATCGCCGTTTTCCCAAGCGAGCAGCGTTTGAGGAAGAGGTTATCAGGGCGCTTGAACCCTATGATATAAAACTTGTCTGTCTTGCCGGTTTCAACCGGATTCTCTCCTCCCGGTTTCTTGAGCGCTTTCCTATGCGGATTATGAACATCCATCCTTCGCTCTTGCCCGCATTTGCGGGTCTGCAGGGGCTGGAGGTGCATAAGGCGGTGATTAACTACGGGGCAAAGGTTACCGGCTGCACAGTTCATTTTGTAACCGGGGATGTGGATGCGGGTCCGATTATTGTGCAGCGGGCAATCGCGGTGCGGGATGATGATACACCTGAGGTGCTTGCCTTGCGGGTCCTGGTTGAGGAGCATCAGGCTTATCCTGAGGCGGTCAGGCTTTACTGCGAGGACCGGTTGAAGGTTGAGGGGCGCCGGGTGATAATCAGTTCTTGATGAATGGCAGGCTTCGGGTTGCGGTTGTCGGCTGCGGTGTCCAGGCACAACTTGCCCTGATTCCCGTCTTGAAGGCGAATCCGTCAATTGAACTGATAGCGTTCTGCGACACCGATGTGCGCAAGCTACATTCTCTCTCTGCCCGTTACAATGTCAAAAGGTATTATACCGATTTTGACCGACTGAAGGAGGATTCGGATATCAATGCGGTTGTTATCGCCACACCCAATTATCTGCACGCACCGATGGCAATGGCGGCAATGGAGAACGGCAAGGATGTTCTCTGTGAAATGCCGCTGGCGGTTAACACCTCAGAGGGAGAGCAGATTTTACAAACCGCACAGCGAACAAGGCGCAGGCTGATGCCCTGTCTGGTAACAAGGTTGCGAGAGGATGTCCAGACCGTGAGAAGGTATGTTGAGAGCAGAGATTTCGGTCATCTCTATTATGCCAAGACCGGCTGGCTGCGAGGCAGAGGGGCATGGTCACCATCAACCTGGCAGCACGAGCTGCATTATGCTGGCGGCGGCGCATTCCTGACACTCGGAACCGCACTTTTGGACTCGGCTTTGTGGCTGGTGACCCCGGCAAAGCCGGTTTCGGTAATCGGGGTGGCGGCGAAACGTAGTGCAGTTGCGATGGTTGAGGATACCGCATTTGCACTGGTAAGGTTTGACTCCGGTCTGGTGCTGACCATTGAGGTGGGTTGGAGCCTTTTGATGGAAAGGGATTTTGTCTATTTCAATCTGTTCGGCACAAATGGCGCGGCGCTGCTCAATCCCTTGACCATCAACAAGGAGGTTCAGGGGAGGCTCGTTAATGTCACGCCCCAGTTGCCAAGCAAGGGTTTGTACCGGGCTGCTTATAAGAGGCTGATTGAAGTCTGGGTTGACTCGCTTTTACGCGATATTTCTCCTGATATATCGGTTGCTGATGCCCTGCTGATAAACCGGATTGTTGATGCCTTTTATCGGTCTAATGCCACCGGTTCTGAGGTAAAATTGAGTTAAGGGATGAGAGCTGAAGTCAGTGGGCGCAAGAAGGTATTCTGGCTTTTAGTTGCCAGTATTGGGCTCGGGTTTGCATTTGCACCCTTTTCCGGCCGTTTTTTCGCCTTATTGGCGCTGGTGCCACTTTTCTGGGTTATTGAACATTCGCGGCGGGTGTTTTTCTGGGGCTGGTTGTTCGGCTTCTTCGCTTGTGGTTTTCATCTCTGGTGGCTCTGGGTTTTGGTGGTGCCGGTTGAGCCGATAACGAGGTTACTGTTGAATCTTGGGGTGGTGCTTCTTTTCGGCTATTTTGGGGTTTATTTCGGTTTTTTTGCCTATTCAGTGCGCAAAATCGGGTTCTGGTCAGCGCCGTTGATTTTACCAATTCTGGAGTTTTTGAAGTCAAGGACCCAGATTGCCTTTCCCTGGGATCTGCTCGGTTATGCGCTGACGCCTTGGACTGTTTTTATTCAACCGGCAGCGTTGGGCGGTGTTTTTCTGATTTCTGCCTGGGTGGTGCTGGTGAATCTTTTAATCTACCGGTTGATTTTCAGGCAAGGCAAAAGGGGTTATTTTATCGGACTGGTGCTGGCGTTTATCATCCCATTGGCTTACGGGTTGATAAGGATGAAACCGAACCAGCCCTGGTTTGAGGTGGCGATTGTCCAGCCCAATGTTTCACCGTTAGATAAGGGGGACTGGAATTCAAGGGAGCGGATTCAGGCTGACTTGATTCGGCTCACCCATCTGGCGCAGAAATCCAAACCTGCACTGGTGATTTTCCCAGAAACCGCAACCCTGGTGGACATCACCCATTCCACCGAGATGGGTCCTTGCCTGCACCGTCTTGCCGACTCGTTGAACATTGAAATCTTTACCGGCACCCCGATTTATGATGACCGACATCGCTCCTGGCACAACGGTGCGGTCCTTATCCAGCCGGGTCAGGACACAATTAAAGAGCGCTACTATAAGATGCGGCTGGTGCCATTTTCCGAAAAGATTCCCTATTCTGATGAACTGCCGATAATCCGCAAAATCATCGGCACTGCGGATATGGGCAACTGGGACCGGGGCTGGAATTATACTGTGTTTAAATCCGGGCAGGGTCCTTTATCCGGGCTAATCTGTTTTGAGGCAATATTCCCGGACCTTGCCCGGGAGTTTGTGCGCCGGGGCTCAAGGCTGATTGTGGTTGTTACCAATGACGGCTGGTTTGGCAGACTACCCGGTGCCTATCAGCATGCGGAACTGGCTGTAATGCGCACAGTTGAAAACGGGGTGCCAATGGTGCGCTCAGCCAACAACGGCATTTCCTTTATCGCTGACCCTTATGGCCGGGTCCTTAAAAAGAGCCGGCTGTTTGAACAGACGGTGCTCACCGGTATGGTGCCAAAGCCAATAGGTTCAACCCTTTATCGCCGGTTTGGCGACTGGCTTATCCTGATTTATCCGGCTGTTTTGCTACTCGGGCTCCTGGTCAAACGCCGTTTTTAGCGTAAAAGACCAAACCCGGCTTTTTCCTGACTAATACAAGGTTTTGACCTCTGAGTTGAAAATAAAGGCAATAAGAGGCTGAAGTAGAAAACATAGTTCTCGGTTCATAGTCTAAGAACTGGTAGCTACATTGGGTGTGAACGAACTGTGCCCAACCGCGGCAAAGTGACTATCAATTGGATTTCCAACAACTTGCATTAGCATGCCCGGAAACACCTGATTTCCCCCCCGGTTTTTGCCTTTTTCCCATAATTTAACCCCTTTTTGTCATATAATTACCTAAAAATGCCAGAATTTGCCCACCTCCACCGTCCAGGGGTTACCCCCTGGGTAGTCTCCTATACCCTTTTGATAGTTGTTTTTACTACCTTTTTCAGCACCACTATTTGAGCCATTTGGACCGGTCTGATAACCGCCCCTTGTTCTGCTCCGGGGTAAAGCCTCTGATTAACCCCTTGTCAGTCCCTGTGTTATAGCCCTTTTCCCACTCCTTTTCCCGGGTTTGGAGAAAGCCCGCTGAATAGCCCTTATGCCTTTCCTTATCCTTGCCTTTGCCCTGCCCTTTGCCCTTGAGTTTCTATCCCCCTTTCACCCACTCTTTCTCTTGCTCTGATTGCCTGCAGATAAGGTTGAGGTTGAGGTAAAGGTTGAGGTTGAGGAGCAAAATCAGAGTCCGGAAATTGGTTGTTTTGAATTTAGATATTGTGAATTGTTTGGGATTTAGATATTTGGATTTAGGACCTTTAATCGGATATGGTTCGTGGTTCGGAGAACTTGGGACTTGGAACTAAGAACATAGAACTGTCCGAAGGAGGCGTGGCAATCTGACGCTTGTAGATTGTTGTGGCTTTCGCCACCTGCCCAGGGCAGAGCGCTTACGCTCTCAATGACGGAAAGAATCAGGATGCCGAGAAAACATTAATGGCGCACAGGGATTTAACTCATACAACTACTTGACAAAGGGCTTGGGGGGTATAATTAAATGAAGGCAAAAAGGAGAGAGTGATGAAAAGGTTGTTGCTGTCTGGTTTGGTATTAACTGCCGTGGTATCTGCCTGGGGTCCGCCAGAGCGGGTTGACCGCAAGCCGGACAACTATGTTACCTATGACAATGACATTAAGGTCAGCAGAGATGGCACCCCGTTTATTGTCTGGTCTGAGTGCAAGCGGGAGACATATTTTGAGAAGGTGATGTTTGCAAGGCGTGACCACGACACCTGGACGATTCCTGTAAATGTCTCCCGGGACTCAGGTGACCTCAGACAGCCAACAATTACCCTTGACCGCAATGGTATGCCGATTGTTGTCTGGACTGAGTATTATACCGGTCGGGTGCGGTTCGTCCGTTTTCTGGGTGACAGTTGGTCAATTCCGAAACTCTGCTTTTCCACCCATTATGGCTGGACTCCGGTGCTGGTCACTGCGCCTGATGGAAGGGTTCATCTGCAGTTTGAAAAGCCGGGTGCGCCCGGTGTTATCTGGCACAGTTATTACATTCCTGAGGCGGACAGCTGGGCAAAGCCCTGCACAGTTGCCTATTGTCCGAGCGACCCGTTGGGCTGGTCAGATTTGACCGCAGACCGTAACAGCCATCTCCATTCGGTCTGGATGGACTATTCCACGTATGGGGTTGGCTATGCATACAATGATGGGACCGGCTGGTCTGAGCCGGTTCAGTTGCCAGACCCTTCGCGTCATCAGTCCTGTTCCCCAAGGATTGTCTGTGACTCATTCTGCCGTCCCCATGTGGTTTGGCAGGAGTATTCCGGTGGTTATCCGACCTATTACACATATTTCAATGGTGATTCATGGTCAGCACCTCTCAGACTGTTTTCACCAGGCAGACCCCAAATTTGTTTAGACAGTTTTAACCTGCTACAAATAATTGCCGGCACAATGAGTTATTTTGTTCGGGTTGTTAGACTGGACACCGCCTGGAGTCAGGTGGAGAGTCTATATCCTGGGGGTCTATTCAGTTTTGCGGTTAGCCGTGAGTTAATCCATCTTCTCTATAGCCCGAGCGACTTTTGCCTTTACTATCGGTGTGGTTCGCTTTTACCTGGAGTCGAAGAAAATGGTTCAGAGCCAAACCGGTGTTTCAGACCTATTGGGTTTGGCTCTCTGCGGTTCGTTGAGTTTGAACTTGATTATGCGGAGGATGTGGTGATAAAGTTGTTTGAATCCACTGGGCGGTGTGCAACAAGGTTTTATTTGGGCAGGATGGGTGCGGGCAGGCATCGGGTGCGGATTTTAGATAACAGCCCTGGGTCTGGTGTGCGGTTTGTGGTTGTTGAGGCGGGCAAAAGGGTGGCAGGATACAAGTGTATATTGGTAAGATAAAATGAAAGGAGGTTTAAAAATGAAATGGTTGGCATTATTTTGGGTTGCACTGATAAGCATAACATTAGGGAGCAATGACCGTGGGGTTATTATCCAGGGGTGGACTCCAGATGAAAAGCAAGGCTAAAGCCTTATCCTTTTTCCCGTCATTGCGGTCTACCGCTCTGCCCTGGGCAGGTGCGAATGCCACAGGCAGGTGGCAATCTAACGCAAATAGATTGCTTCACTCCGTTCGCAATCACGGAATTGAACAGATGTCCCAGAGAAAAACATAAAATGGCGCACAGGGATTTAACTCATACAAATGCTTGACAAAGGGCTTTGTGGGGTATAATTAAAACGAAGGCAAACAGGAGAAAAGATGAAGAAAGCCATCTGGCTTATCTCAAGTTTTCTAACCGGCCTTATCCTTTTCGGCTGTAAGTTTCCAGATTACACGGACCCGTATCTTACCAATCCAAACTTTGAACTTTTGTTGAGAAAAGAACACCACTGTCTTTTTAGCCCGATTCTTTCTCCTGATGGCGTGCATCTTTACTATATAGATATTCCGGATTGGGATACCAGAA
>CAZNRV010000010.1:0-2747 GCA_964575495.1 uncultured bacterium | reverse complement strand
TGCTAATTGACGGGGTGCGATTGTGGGCGATTGAGCAGAAGGCAAAGGTGTTGCATCTTGGCGGTGGACGCGGTTCACAAGAAGATTCGCTCTTTTTGTTCAAGGCAGGGTTTTCTGACCGCAGACACGATTTTGCGGTCTGGCGCTGGATAGTTGAGCCGGAAATCTATGAGAAACTGTGCAGCGAGAAGGAACTCTGGAACAGACGCAATGGTTTCCGGGGCGCTTCTATTGACTACTTCCCGGCATATCGTGCACCAGTAGAAAAAGAGTCTTGATGAATATGAGGTTAAAATGAGCAATAAGCGGGTTTATCTTTCGCCACCACATATGTGCGGCAGGGAGATGGAGTATGTTAAGGAGGCGTTGTGTCCGGCATTTTCTTGACTTCACCGTTTCAGGCTATACCATATAAGTAATGTGACGCAACCTCAGGGTAGCATAATTGAGCGGTTGCGCGCTTTAGCGACCGAGGGAAAGATGCGGGTAACAGCCCATGCCCATCAGGCGATGGTGGAAGAGGACTTCTTGCTTGATGATTTGCTATATGTTATTGGCAACAGCCAGGTCATTGAGGACTATCCGGAGCATCGGCGTGGCGCCTGCTGCCTGCTCTACGGCACGACGATGTCCGGTCGACCTATGCATATTGTTTGCACAACGCGTCTTCCAGTGCTGGTAATAGTAACTGTCTATGAACCTCGGCCACCGAAGTGGATAAGTCCAACAAGGAGGAAGTTATGAAGTGTAACATCAAAGGCTGCCCGGGTGAGTATGAAGAGAGAAAAATCGTGCACACAGTGCGATACCACGGTGAGGTGGTGGTCATTGACCATGTTCCGGCAGAAGTATGTGCGGTGTGCGGCGATGTGCTTTTAAGACCAGACACGATTCGCCATATTGAGGAAATTCTCCGCAGCGCTTCTCGCCCAGCCCGCGAAGTTCCTCTTTATGACTACGCCTGATACTTCTTCCCGCCCAAATTCTCCCGCTCACACACAGAGAAAGGTTGAGGTTAAAATGAGCAATAAGCGGGTGTATCTTTCGCCACCGCATATGTGCGGCAGGGAGATGAAGTATGTGAAGGAGGCATTTGCCTCTAACTGGATTGCACCTTTAGGTCCGATGGTGGATGCGTTTGAAAGGGAGTTTGCCCAACTGGTCGGTGTTCCTCATACTTGCGCACTTTCCTCAGGCACCGCAGCATTGCATCTGGCGCTCAGAATAGTCTTGCAGAGACAGGTTAAGGAAAAGGTAAAGGTTCAGGTTCAGATGAAAAATCATCCTTCAACCTCTACCTTAACCTCTACCTCTACCTATTCTGATAAGATTATCTGTCCGACCCTGACCTTTTCCGCCTCGGCAAATGTGATTGTTTATGAGGGGTGTGTGCCGGTTTTTATTGACTGTGATGAGAGAACCTGGACGATTGACCCGGACCTGCTCAGTGAGGAACTGGATGAGTGTGCAAAAAAGGGAAAACTGCCAAGGGCGGTGATTACAGTTGACCTTTATGGTCAGTGCTGTGATTATGAGTTAATCCTTGCCAAGTGTGCTGAATATGAAGTGCCGGTGATTGAGGATGCGGCTGAGGCCCTGGGCGCAACCTATCAGGGGAGACTGAAGACCGGAGACAGAAGACCGGAGACTGAAGACCGGGGAAGAAAGGTAAAGGTAGAGGAAAAGGTTAAGGAAAAGGAAAAGGGAAAGGGAGATTCTTCAGGTTCCCCCTCAACCTCAACCTTAACCTCAACCTGTTCTGATGTGGAAATGGGTTTTTCTCAACCTCAACCTGAACCTCAACCTGTCCGTTATGCAGGGAGTTTTGGGGTTGCGGGCGCATTTTCTTTTAATGGCAATAAGGTCATTACCACCGCGGGTGGCGGGATGCTGGTTTCCCATCATAAGGAGATTGTTGATAAAGCCCGGTTTCTTGCCACACAGGCAAGGGACCCCGCGCCCTATTACCAGCATTCAGAAATCGGGTTTAATTACCGGATGAGTAATATTCTCGCCGCGATTGGCAGAGGTCAGTTGACCGTCCTGAATGAGCGGGTGGCAGCCAGACGCCGTAACTTTGAGTTTTATCAGCAGGCGCTCGGTGATTTGCCCGGAATCGGGTTTATGCCTGAGGCACCTTATGGAAAATCAAGCCGCTGGCTCACCTGCATCACGATTGACCCGAAGGAGTTTGGCGCAACCAGTGAGGAGGTGAGACTTGCGCTGGAAAAGGAGAATATTGAGGCGAGACCGCTCTGGAAGCCCTTGCATCTGCAGCCGGTTTTCAAGGACTGCCGGGTCAGAGGGGGCAGGGTTGCTGAGAGACTTTTTGGGACCGGGCTCTGTCTGCCCAGCGGCTCAAATCTGACCGAGGATGACCTGAACCGGGTGTGCGAGGTGATTAGGAAAACAGGTAGAGGTTGAGGTTAAGGTTGAGGTAGAGGCAAAGGTTGAGGTTAAGGTTGATGAAGAGGTTGAGAAGGAGACCGAAGACGGAAGACCGAAGGATAGTTTTTGGTTGCAGGTTCTTGGTTACAAGTTATAAGAAGCAAATAAGGAATGACGGAGGAATAGTTCTTGGTTACAGGTTTCCGGTTCGGAACTAATAACTACGAACTAAGAACTAATAACCAAGAACCAAGAACTAACAACTAAGAACCCTAAACGAGGAACAAAGAACTACGAACCAAGAACCACGAACCGATAACCAGTTTCGTTCAGGCAAGGAGGTTGCGGGCAATCACAAT
>CAZNRV010000009.1:0-1643 GCA_964575495.1 uncultured bacterium | reverse complement strand
AGGTCGCTCCCGAACCGGTTTGGCAACCACCCGATAACCCTGAAAGGAAAGTGCATCAATCAGCCGCTGCCGGCGTTCATCGTCCCGGCGAAAAGGCACAAATGCGACAAACTTGCAGTTCTCCTTTTCCCTTGAACTCGTGGTAATAATATGCCGGATAACCGCATCGTAACGGACCTCCTTACCCTGACGCTCGAATGTTTCCTGAACATTCTGGACATCAATAAATACACCAGTCTTAATCATCTGACCTCCTTATTAAGATAAAAAATTTCCGCAAGACCCTTGGAAGCAAGGTCCTCGTCAATTGCCTGCACTGAAGATAAATGGCACTTAAACCGTTGTGCAAAACCGCCGGTTGCGATTACAAAATAATTATCTCTGGTCTCAAGGCAGACTGATTTGATGATATGCTCCAGACCGCCTATAAGCAGGTTAAAGACCCCTGCCTGAATTGCCGATTTGGTTGTGCTGCTAAGGACCCGCCTCTTAATCGCAAATGGCACCTTTGCCAATCGGGAGGTATTCTGGGCAAGGGCAGAGAGCATCATTTCCACGCCCGGGAGAATCGGACCGCCAAGAAAATCACCGTTTTTGGTGACAACATTGATGGTGATAGCGGTGCCGAAATCAATGATGATTAAATTCCTTCGGTAAATCGTAAAACCGGCAACACCAGCACACACACGGTCAGTTCCGAGCGCATGGCGGTCATAGTGAAACCGTAATGGTGTCTTAGTGGCAGCGGTGACCAATAGGGTTGGAGTCTCCTGACAGAGGTGGCGATAAACCGGCAGGGTCAATTTAGGCACAACCGAAGCCAGCGATGCACCTTTTGTCTGCCTGTTCAATTTCAGCTGCGGCAAGTATTCAATAACTCTGACACTGGGGATAATCCTCTTCCTGCAGATGCGCCTGGCTTGAAACCAGACAAATCTTGTGCGGCTGTTTCCAATAAGAACCGTCAATATCAACGCAACCTCCTGACCTGACCAGCACCGAAAACCGTTAATCTGCCGGAATCGGTCCGCAAAATCACCTTGCCTTCTTCATCAATGTCAATTACCGTGCCAATGAACCTTCGCAACAAGGTGCGGATTTCAACCCGGTGGTGCAGGATAGTTGACCTTTTCTTAATCTCCTCCCAGATTTCTCGGGCATTTCCCTTGTGCAATTGCTCCATTAGCTGGAAAAATTCCGGCAGAAAAAGGTCAAGGAGCGCAAAATGGTCAAAGACCTTCCCAAAGGCAAGATATAAGGAACCCGCATCGGGCAGATTCTCGGGCAGGGTGCTCTGATTCACATTCACGCCCACACCCGCAACCAACGCATCCCGGCGTTGCTCACAAAGAATTCCGGCAACCTTTTTCTCGCCGACAATCACATCATTGGGCCAGCGCAAAAGCGGGACCGGCTCTTTTGTTCCTGCTGCCTGTTCAATTGCCCGGCAAAGTGCCAGACCGGCAATGTGGGTTATAAGACCAATATTAGGAAAGCCTGGTTCAGGAAACAAAAGCACTGAAAATATTAGACTATTTTCATCGGCAAACCAGCGCCTTCTAAACCTGCCTCTTCCCTTGGTCTGCCTGCGTGCCACCACAATCGCCGGCTCTTTCTGCTCGGTTAGGGTGAATGCATAATCG
>CAZNRV010000008.1:0-6921 GCA_964575495.1 uncultured bacterium | reverse complement strand
GGTAATATATTGAGCGCAAAGACCAGCTGAAACGAACCTGTAGCCCCTGAAATCAGATGAACCTTAGGGGTTATCCCCTGGCTAAAACCGGTTTTAAGTTAACTTATTGAAAATTCAATGGATAAAAGAAATAAGTGTTATGAATAATGTGTATATAAAAGTCCACTTAGTTTTTTGTGGGGTTTTTGTCCTGCCTCTGCTTTTTTACATTTTCAGGAGTGTTGATGGGTCAATCGGCTTGCCTAATTTGCGGATTTCAAAATGGAGATGGGGCGCGCTTGCCTTGCCGGTCATTCCCACCCTGCCGATGACCTCGCCGACCTGAACCGTATCACCCTGTTGAACCAGCCAGACAGCAAGGTGTCCATAATAGGTCTCATAACCAGAACTGTGGCTGATTAAGAGAAATCTGCCAAACTGGGGGTCGGTGCCACGAGAGGTAACAATGCCATCTGCGGCGGCGCGGACCGGACTTTCCTTGGGTGCTGCCAGGTCAACCGCGATGTGCGCAGAATCCGCACCCCGGGACACAACATAACCCGAAACCGGCACCAGGACCGGAACCGGATATTTGCCCCAGGGCTGTTTTTTTATCCAGTCAGGAATCGTAAAGGTGTCAGTGGCTGCCGCACGCCAGTCAATTGGTGGTGGTGTCAGTTCCACGCCCAGCATCTTTGACAGTTTTTCCCTTTCCGCCTCAAACAGCTCCAGCCTTTCCTTGAGCAGCGTTACCTTTTTGAACTCCTCTTCAAGCTGCCGGTTGCGCCGGGTAAGGTACTGGAGCCGGTAAAACCGGTATGCCCCGGAAACGACCAGCCCGAATGCGGTAAAGACCATAAGCACGGTCACGCAGGCTAGAACAAACAGAAGTCTTGCCAGACCGAGGGGCAGGCTGAAGCGCAAGGAATTAGGGGTATAGTTTCCGAAGATAAAAACGGTGATTGCCTTTTTCGGCATCTATTGCTTCCTTATCAGCTTGTAAACCCGGTCAAGGTCTTCAGGCGAGAAAAACTCAATTGTGATTCTGCCGGGTGATTTTCCGGGCGGGGTTATCAAAACCTTGGTGCCGAAAAACTCCTGCAGAATCTGTTCCAGTTCAAGGATGTGAACATCCTTTTGCGGCTGTTCTTTTGGTGTCCGGGTTTTACCCTTTTTCTCACCGCATAGCCGCTCAAGAGCCCTGACCGAAAGCCCATCGGTAATTGCCCTTTCGCACATTTCCACCTGCTCACGCCGGCTGGAAAGGGCTAAAAGCGCCCGGGCATGACCCGGGCTAATCTGTCCGACAGCGAGCGCATCCCTGACCTTGAACGGCAGGGTCAAGAGCCGCAGCGCATTGGTCACGGTTGAACGATCTTTGCCCACCCGGCGCGCAATTTCCTCGTGGGTGAGGTGAAACTGCTCGGCGAGGGCTTTATAGGCAAGCGCCTCGTCAACCGGGTTCAAATTTTCTCGCTGGATGTTCTCAATCAATGCCATCTCAAGCATCTCCGCGTTATCAACCGTGCGCACAATCGCGGGAATGGTGTGCAACCCCGCAGCCTTTGCCGCACGCCAGCGCCGCTCACCCATCACGAGCTCATATCCGTCCCGGCGTCTCCTGACCACCACCGGCTGGAGTACGCCCTTTTCCTTTATTGAGGCTACCAGTTCCTGGAAATTAGGGCTGTTTTCTGGTTCTTTCGTTGCCCGGGGCTGGAACGGGTTGGGTCGAATCTCCTCAATCGGAATTGGTCTGGACTCGGCAGAAAGCACCTCCTGGGTCTTTTCCGGAATGATTGCGCGCAACCCCTTTCCCAGAGCCTTACGGTTCATCCGGCACCTTTCTTTGGTGTCTTCTTGTTAGAATCTCATCGGTTAATGCGAGATACGACTGGGCGCCGGCAGATTGACCGTCATAGGCAAAGATGGGCTTGCCAAAACTGGGCGCCTCTGCCAAGCGGACACTGCGGGGAATTATCGTATCGAAAACCTGCTCACCAAAAAACTCCCGCACCTCTTTTTCCACCTGCTGGCACAGGTTCAGCCGGCTGGAAAACATCGTCAAAAGTACCCCCTCAATCTCCAGCCGGGGGTTGAGGCTGGAACGGACCAGGTTGATGGTTTCAAGCAACCTTGACATTCCTTCCAGGGCATAATACTCTGCCTGCACCGGCACCAGCACACCCTGGGCAGCAACCAGGCTGTTGAGGGTTAAAAGCAAAAGTGAAGGTGGACAGTCAATGATGATAAATGAGTAACGAGGTTCAATCAGGTTCAGCGCCCGGGCAAGCCGGAATTCACGCTGTTCCACATCAACCAGTTCCACCTCAGCGCCAGCAAGGTTGAGCGTTGCCGGTAACAGGTCAATCCCTTCAAAGCAGTCGTGGAAGATGGCATCCTCAACCCGCTGCGCCTCAATCAACGCCTCGTAAATCGAGACTGACAAACTGGTGCGGTCAATTCCCAGACCTACCGTAGCATGTGCCTGCGGGTCCATATCTACTAAAAGCACCCTGGGCTGACGCATTGCCAGCCCGGCAGCAAGGTTGATGGCGGTGGTGGTTTTACCCACACCGCCCTTCTGATTACAGATGGCAATCCGGCGCGCCATTACTGAAATTTAACTGATAGGCTGGCACTGTCAACAATCAAATATTTCTAAGTCCGACCGGGGTCTCAGGATGCGATATTAGCGGTTCAGGCGATAAACCGGTTTTGACCGCTTTTCTTGCAAGCGCAGGCGTTGGGACAGCGTGTCTCCACGGACAAATATCGGCAGAAAATTTTCCACCGCTGAACCGAAAACACCGAGCCCGCCGCTCAGATGCATTGAATCTTTACCAGTAAGCCCGGTTGCGCCCAAAACCCAGTCATAGTAGTTGGTGTCAAGCGCCCAGACCCAGAGGGTGCAGGGTTTTGGTGGGGAATCTGGTGGTGGTGCGACAAGGAAAAGAAAAAACATCTTAGGAATGCGGACAAGGAGTGAATCATAGGTGATGTCAAATGAGTCATTGGGAATGATGGCATCCAGATAAAAGGTGTCGATGTCTTGGACTTGGCGGAAGGAGAGATAGTAGCCTTTGGCATCCTGGCTTCTGGTCCAAACCATTGAGTCGTTGACAGAAATGGTGTCACCCGCGCGGGGAAAGATGATTTCATAGGGTTGCGGGACAATGGTTCTGCCCGTGACCGTGTCAAAGTCGGGATGGGAGACAACAAGAAACCAGGTGTCGCGGTTTTCAACCGGCACCGGTTCTGGCGTGATATAGGAATCACCACCGTCATAGACAAACTGCCATTCGCCAATATGAGAGGTGATTTTCAGCCGGGCATCAGGAAAGAGGGAATCATATTTTTCACTCAGTTTGTAGGAGCGGTTGACCCGAGCCCGTGCCCGATTTTCACCGGTGCGCAAGAGTGAGTGGACAACGAGTTGCGGTGCAAAGGGCTGGTCCGGGGTAAGTTCGCACGCGGAAAAGAGGAAAAGTGCGAAGTGAGCCAGACGCAACAGTTTAACCTGCATTAGAACCTCGCCTTTATTCCAAGGGTGGGCAGAATGGGAATCATATTAATCTGGTGCCGCTGGGGAAATCCATCAGGGTTGAACTTCCAGTAGTAGAGCAGGACATTGCGGGCATTGTAAAGGTTGATGACATCAAGGAAGATGCTCACATCAAATTTGCCCACCTTGCTGGTTTTGGAGAATCCGGCATCAAGCCGATGGTATGCCGGATAGCGGAAGGCGTCGCGCGCACCATCGATGAAGTCCCATTGCATTTCCGCCTTGCCACCCGGTCTTTCAACCACGCGAGGATAGTAGCCGGCAAGTCCAGAATAGGGCAGACCTGTGCCAAGTGTCCAGCGAAAAGTCAAATCCGCACCAAGAAGGAGTGCAGGAAAGTTCAAGACAAGGTTGATGTTGTGACGCCGGTCATAATGGGGATGATAGGATTCACTATTAATTGAGCGCTTGGTCCACATATATGAATAGGCAAGCCAGCCATTGACCTTCCCTGAGTTTTTCCTGATGAGCAGTTCGGCACCGGAGGAGAAGCCTTCAGCGGTAAGGAGAGAGTCAGGCGCAGTGAAGAACTCACCATAGCGGGTTTCAAGGAGATGGTTGTAGTCCTTGTAATAACCCTCAACCTGAATGAGGATGTTTTCCTTGAGCCAGTGTTCAACCCCGGCGATGTAATGAATTGCGCTGGGAATCGAGCGGTTTTTAGGAACCGGAACCCAGACATCATAGATGGAAAAGACCGGGTCGGTTGAGTTCAGGGTTATTAGGGGCTGGGTAAATCTGCCCACAGCGGCGTTGAGGGCGGTGTTTTTGCCCAGAAAAAACTTCACTCCCAGGCGCGGTTCCGGTTCAAAGTTATTGCCCTTGGAATACCAGGCAAGGCGCAAACCCGGTCGCAAAATCAATTTCTTGGGAATGATTTCCCATTTATCCTCAAGATAGGCGGCGAGCGGATAGAGCGTGTCCGCAACCGCAAAATAGGTGGTGTCAAAGTCAACCCTTAAGCCCATCCGGTTTGCCTGCAGGTCAAGACCAAAGCCAATGGTGTGCCGGTCATGAAGATAATAGGTGAAGTTGCCTTTTAGGTTATAGTTGGTTAAATCGCCTTTCATTTGGAAGTCGTCGCTTTCTTCAAATTTCACCCGGAAGCCTGAGAAGAAGTTGCTCCAGGCGGCGATGATTTCGCCGTAAAGGACCGGGCTGAAGATAGAGTTCAGGCGCGTGGAGATGCCGCGATTGCCCCAGCTCATCCTGACATTAAATGCGTCCGGCTGCTCAGGGTCCCAGAAGGAAAGGACATCCTCAGCACCAAGACCGGCAAAACTCAGGCGGTGGTTTTCATTGATGCCGTAATTTGCCTTGCCCATCAGGTCGTAAAAGTAATAGCCAAGACCCTCAGCGCTAAAAAGCGTCAAGAGGATATCAGGCAGATAGGTCCTTCTTGCGGCAAAGAGGATTGAGCCCTTGGGAATCGGACCTTCGGCAATCGCCTTGGCAGCCACCATTGAGACCGAGCCCTCACCGGTATATCTTTTGGAGTTGCCCTCGCGTGTGGTGACATCAAGAACCGAACTGAGCCTGGAGCCGAACTGGGCAGGGAACCCGCCGGCAAGGAGGGTGACATCGGCAACCGCCTCCGGCACAAAAGGGGAAAAGATACCAAAGAGATGGGAAGGGTTGTAAACGGTAATGCCATCAAGGAGAATCAGGTTCTGGTCGGGTGAGCCCCCGCGGATGTAAAGTTTGTTGGAGAAGTCGGAGACGGTAATAACGCCCGGTAAAAGCTGGACGGTGCGAAAGATATCAACCTCACCGCCAAGTTTCGGCACGAGAACAAGTTGTTTGGTGTCCATCCTTTTTGTTGATATCTCCACCTCCCGTTCAAAGCGCGCCCTTTCCGCGGTAACCCTGACCTCACCCAATTCCACTGGTGCAGGCTTGAGTTCAATACTGAGGCTGGTGAGTCTGTCTTCGGAAACGGTTATTTTCTCGCTGTGCGGGGCAAAGCCGATATATGAAACCTCGATCTGATAGGTGCCGGGAGAGACATCGCCAAGATAGAAGTAGCCTTTGGGGTTGGTGGTTGCGCCGAGACCTGTGCCCTTGATTTCAACATTGGCATAGACAAGCGGCTCGCCTGAGGTGGCGTCGCGGACAAAGCCGTTGACCGCGCCGGTGCGTGCGAGACCTGAACTGACTAAGAAAATGGTAAAAAGGCAAAGATGCCGCACAAAATCAATCAAACAGTTGCCGGCGCAGTTCCCTGCCGAACTTTTTTGCCTCCTCGGCGATACGCACCTGCCTCTTCAAAATCCCTGGCTCAGGGCAGTTGGCGACAACATAGTGACCTAAGTATTTGACCTTGCCAAACTCAGTAATACGTCGGAACATTGAAACTGCCAAATCGGCACCGTCATAATGGTCGCCACCAGCAGTGATGATAACCGCCCAGTTTGCTCCCCTTAAAAGGTTCTCACCGGTCAGAAGGGCAAAGCAGCGGTCAACAACTGTCTTCAACTGACTGGTAACACCCCAGCAGAAGATTGGACTTGTCCAGATGGTCAAATCGCTGTCAATCAAGAGGTCAAATATCTCCAGCATATCATCATCCTGCTGGCAGCCCGCGCGGTTTTTGTAACTGGTGCAATGAAAGCACTCCTGACAGCCGGCAATGTTCAACGCGCTCACCTGGATGCGCTTGACTTCGATTCCTTTTTTACTAAGACCAGAGAGCACCCAGTCGGTAACAAGCGCGGTGTTGCCCTTTCTCGGGCTGCCTTCAAGGACTAAAACCCTTTTCTGTTTCATCTTTTGCTCCTTTGTTTGCCATTATCGGGATTAAATTAGCGGTTTGTGCCTCTTTGTCAATGAAGAGAAAAACCTATTTTGGTGCTGAGTTCCAGAAGGCGATGCGCTCCAGGGGCTTGCGCTTCACACTTGAACGGTCGCGCTCCTCAGCCGGATAACCAACCGCAATCAAGGCAATTGCCCGATAACCACGACCTAGACCAAGGTGGCGCAAAAGGGCACGGGAGTCAAACCAGCCAATCCAGCAGGTGCCAAGACCCTGTTCAGTTGCGGCAAGGACAAAATGCTCGCCAGCAATGCCGGCATCAATCAACTGAAACTGATTGCCGACAGCACCGCCACCAAGACGGTTGATTAAAATGTTCTCTTTTATCAAAAGGGCAACGATGACCGGTGCGCGCGCAAAGTGTTTTGAGGCAAGAAAAACCCCTTTAAACACCGCATTACAAAGCGCCTGCTTCTTTTCCTCATCGTCAAGGACCACAAAGCGCCAGGGCTGACCGTTGTCTGCTGAAGGGGCGAGTCGCGCCGCCTCAAGGCAAGCTTGCAGTTTTTCCCTTTCAACCGGGCGGTCACTGAACCGGCGAACCGAACGGCGTTTCCAGCACAGT
>CAZNRV010000007.1:0-2442 GCA_964575495.1 uncultured bacterium | reverse complement strand
CTATAGCGACACAATTGCCCAGACCATCACCTGTAACTTTGACTCGCTCTATCGGGTTCAGCCTGTATCCTGGCAGTCCTGGCGTCCTGATTCGTTCGGGTTGCGATGTGTCGGGAGATGGAGTTATGGCCCTTCGTTGCGCGTTTCGCTTCGTGTTGCTTCAGGAGATACCCTTGTCTGTCTTACCCGTGGCTCGGGTGCAAGTCTCATTCGTTTTCGCTCCCCTGGTCGGCTCACCCTGGACCTGATTTCAGATATTGACTGTTATGGCATCGTCTCCCGGGCGATCATTAGGGATACCATCGTGTTCTGCGGAATCAGGGATGGTGGCACGGGCATTGAGATCTGGGATGCGAGCAACCCCGAGCGCCCGCGGCGGCTTTCCTACACGCACCTACCCAATGTGGTGGACATAGCGGTCAAGGACTCATTTCTCTACGCCGTCAGTTTTGACGATTCTTTTCGCATTTTCAATGTTTCTGACCCGGGAAATCCGATTCAGGTCGGTGCCTTAGTAGACTCTCTGCTGTCATCCGCCTCACTCTGTGTTAATGGCAACTACTGCTACCTGGCAGAGCAGTACGGTCTTCAAATAATAGATGTCAGCAACCCGAGGAGTCCCCGGCGCGTTGCCAAAATTGGCGGATTTGAAGCGCTGAGCGTCTCGGTGCGGGATACGCTTTGCTATGTTGGGACTACGACATCTCCGGATGAGTTTGCGCTGCGTGTGTATAATGTCCGCAATCCTGCTTTACCTTATCCGGTTGGTTCACTCAGCGGGGTTGCCGCCTATGATATTTATCTGCCGCCAACCTGTGATACTGTGCTTTACACGCCGAGGTTGCATATCATAAATATCACCAACCCCCGCTATCCAAGGCAGATTGGATTTATTGACTGTCCGGGTTGGGACTATGGGGTTGCGGTAGTGCCGGCGCTCAACTATGCGCTGGTAGCGGACTACCACAAGGGGTTGGTCGCGGTTAACATAGTTTCACCGAATGCACCCCTGATTGACACAACAGTTTTCCCTGCCGATCATGTAAGAGACATAGTGATTGACGGTGACAGGGCTTATCTTGCCAGTTACCTGTCCGGTTTTCAAATTCTTGATGTCAGCAATCCTGCTTCGCCATCATTCCTTGGGGGTTATGACACGGTGATTGAATATACTGTAAATTCGGTGGCAGCGAGGGATTCGTTTGCCTTTGTTTCCTGGCCCAGGCCCAGACTGATTTCCATTGATGTGAGCGACCCGGGAATGCCGCTTAGGGCGGGTAATTGTGCGAATATGTTTGCTCCGCCAGAGGATATGGTCTTACAGGACAGTTTTGTATACTGCGCCGCGTGTGCCCGGTTTGAGGTGGTCAATATCGCCCGTCCCCGTGAACCGGCGCTGGTGGGAGGGTGCAGGATTCCTGCGGCAACACCAGCAGGTTTTTCAGCACTCAAGGAGACACTGGCTTTTATTGGTTGCGACTACAGTTCACCAATCATCAACATCGCCAACCCTGCCAATCCAGTGGTTATCGGCCAGTTTGACCGGGGTGCTTTCAATATTGCTGTGCGGGATACATTTGCTTTTCTATCCTACGCCGGCATTCTCATCTACAGCATTGCCAACCCAACCAACCCTCTGCTTCTGGATTCATTCAGCGTTGGACCAATGACCTGGTGGGTTGAGGCGGTCGGTTCTCTACTTTACACTGGTAACAGAGATGGGGTGCGGGTTATTGACGCCAGTGACATCCACAATATGCGGGTTTTGGGGTTCTGTCCGACACCCATTAGCGCCTTGCGGATTACCTATGTTTCACCATACATCTACGCCGCCTGCCTGAATGCGGGCGTGTGCATCATTGAATCCACTCAGATTGGAATTGCTGATTATCAGTTGCCCTCGGCAAGCGGTGGTGATTTCAGGGTGATACCAAATCCTACTCGTGGAAATGTGAAGGTATCAAGGGCTGGGAGTATTAGTCAGATAGTTGTCCGGGATGTACTTGGCCGTGAGACAGTAAGGATAAACTGGCCGGTTAATTCGGGCAGCGAGATTAGACTAAACCTTGCCGACCAAAAGCCTGGTCTCTATTTTCTGGAGTTTGTGTCGGCAGGGAAAAGAAATAAAAAGACAGTCAAGATAATCAAACAATAGGAGGTAAAGATGAGAAGGTTGGCAATAGCCATATTTGCCATCGCTGGTGTGGCAATGGCATATCTTAAGGCATACGAGGTAACGCCAGCAAAGGCACAATGGTCAGGCTGGATAGACACAACCCGAGGCAGAAACTTTATTGCCCAGACCATCACCGGCGACTTTGACTCGCTCTATCGGGTTCAGCCTGTATCCTGGCAGTCCTGGCGTCCTGATTCGTTCGGGTTGCGATGTGTCGGGAGATGGAGTTATGGCCCTTCGTTGCGCGTTTCGCTTCGTGTTGCTTC
>CAZNRV010000006.1:0-2456 GCA_964575495.1 uncultured bacterium | reverse complement strand
CCTTTCAGGTTATTGATAAGGAGAGCCACACCTTCAAGCTCGGCAGAGTCTATCCGCTCCAGCCACCGCTATCGGATGGCGAAAAACCTGCTCCGCTCGTTATTGACCGCAACTTTTACGGTAAAAGTGTTTCTTATCCCGGGATTGATGTGGCGCTGGTCAACACCGGTGTCTGGCGAGATTTGTCAGTTGCCAACCTGCAAATCTATCCGGTAAAGGTGAATTCGGCAAAGGGAGAGATTGAGGTTATCAAGAGAATTCGGGTGAAGGTTATTTATCATGGTGGCACTTATCCCCAACTGATTTCTGACTGGATGGTGCCATTTTATAGTAACTATATTGAGAACTTTCAGTATCTGCCGGTGCAAACACCAATTGCTTATACTGCCGGGGTAAGGTATCTGGTTTTCTGCTACCAGAACTACGATACCTGCACCTATCTCAATGATTCGCTTCTCGCCTGGGTTCATCAGCGGGGTTATGAGGTGAGAAAGATTGCCAAAGCCAGTTTCACCGCTGCGGAGATAAAGGATTCAATCCGGGCAGAATACAACCGCAACAGCCCGCATCTTTTGCGGTGGGTGCTTCTTGTTGGTGAATATGGTGAGATTCCGATGGGCTCATATTCAGGTGTTGGGTACAGCGACTTCTGGTATTCTGACCTTGAACCCTGGCCCAGTGGTGACAATTATCCTGAAGTCGGCATTGCCCGGATTTCACCTGCATCAATTACCGACCTGAACAATCAGATATCAAAGATTATGAAGTACCAGCATAATCCTCCCACAACCAACTCCTGGCTGGACAAACTGACAATGCCGGCTCATTCCGAGCAGTATCCCGGCAAGTATTCCGGCTGTGTGCGCGGAATCTATTTTATGCCCAAGCCTTACTGGAGCCCGAGTGTGGTGGAAACAATTATGGGTTATTACACCGGTAACACAACCGTTGCCAATGCGCTCAATGAAGGCAGAGGGATTGTTGCTTATCGCGGTCACGGCGATGACTACGAGTGGTTGCAATGGGGAACTGATGGTTCCTGGTATAACTCGCATATTTATGCCCTTAACAATGGTGATATGACCCCGGTCGTTTTTAATATCGCCTGCAACAACGGCAGAATTTATGATACCACCTGTCTTTCTGAGGCTTGGATGAGGAAGTATCCTGGCGGTGCGGTTGCCAGTCTTGGTGCAACCCAAGCCTCCTATACCTATCCCAATCATGGCATCTGTTCAACCTTGGTCAGGGCAACCTGCGATACCTGGACAATAACCGTGCCGGGTGTCCGTAACTACGGACCAACACCCTATAATCTTGCCGATATCAAGTGTTATGGTGTTGATGCCTATGTCGCCAAGTACTGGCCCCAAAGCCCCTATCCTTATAACATCTGGATGTATGTAATGTTAGGCGACCCGTCAATGCCTGTCTGGGCAGGCGGAATGCCGGAGACACCAACGGTTACACTGCCGGATTCCATTCCTACAGGACCTTATAACCTCAATGTTACCGTTAAGGTAGGAACAAGACCGGTTGAGGATGCGTTAGTATGCGCCTGGAAGGACTCAGATGTCTATGTTGCCGAACGAACAAATGCCAGTGGTGTAGCGACGCTCGCAGTTAACGCCGGAACACCGGGCTATATGAAAATTACGGTGAGCGAGGGGCATTGCGAGCATTCTACGGCAGGTGCAGAGCATACGCCGATTCTGCCGTTCTCAACCATTAGACCGGTTGGTGGTGGCGGCACACCCCAGCCCAATGTTGTCTATGTGTCCAACCAGGTGATTGATTCACCACCTGGTGGTAATAACAACGGCAGGTTTGACCCGGGTGAAACTGGGAAAATCATCGTGGTGCTGCGCAACACCGGTAATGCTGAGGCTCAGAATGTAACTGCGCAGCTAAAATCAAGCCATTCGCTATTTGTGATTACTGACTCTACTGCAAATTATGGCAATATCCCGCAGGATTCCATCCGCAATAACCGCTCGGACCCGTTTGTTGCTCAGGCTGATGCGCGCATAACACCAGGAACTTTTGTCACCTGCACATTAAAGGTTCATTCTGATAACTTCCAGCACGACTGGACCTATAACTTTACTCTGCAGGTTGGCGAGCCGCCGCAGCCGCCCGGGACAATCATCTGGGGTCCGAAGGTTTGTCCGGGCATGCCGAGTGACTGGGGTCTTTACGGTGTTGCTTATAATCAGCAGGACAGCCTGATTTACTGCGTTTACTTTATGACCCCTACGCTTTACAAATACACCTCTGATTCTTTATTGCAGTCGCGGGGCACGATAACACTGCCTGAGGACTCCTGCACCGATATTGCCTACTGCTCCTATGACAACACCTTCCTCTTGGTTGCCAACCCCTCCAAGCGGGTTTACAAGATTACGCCCAGTGGTTCGGTAATCCGCTATTTCACGGTGCCCGAGGCTGAGTATCCC
>CAZNRV010000005.1:0-4418 GCA_964575495.1 uncultured bacterium | reverse complement strand
GTTTAACCCTATTTCTGTCATATAGTTAGCAAAAATGCCAGAATTTCCCCACCCCTTATTAGGGGGTTACCCCCTGGGTAGTTCCTATGACCTATTTTAGGTTCTTTTCACCGCCATTTTAAGAAGCCCTATTCAAGCCCTCTGAACCGCTCTGATAAGAGCCTTTTGTCATAGCCTGTGCTTAAAACCCTTTTATCCTGTTTGAGGATCGAACAGAACCAGTTTAGATAACGGTTGTTTGACAGCCCAATGCTAAAATGGGTACAGATTACCTCTCTTCGGTCGCAATGATTGAGTCGTGCCATCAGGTTATTCAAACTCTGCCGCCTTCAACGGTCAGACCGCAACCGCATCAAACCAGTTGCGCTGTGGCGCACTTTCTAAAGCATCAGGCTCGTTCACCATTGACCATCCGCTTGACCCTTACAATAAGATTCTCAACCACTACTTCATTGAAGGACCGGAGATGCTGAATATCTATCGCGGTTCAGTTACCCTTGATGCCAGCGGCAGAGCCGAAGTCCAACTGCCGGACTACTTCTCAGCGCTCAATAGAAATCCGCACATCCAGTTGACCGGTGTTGGCACTTATGAAATCTATGTTGCCGAGGAGATAAAGAACAACCGGTTTGTGATTGGTGGCAAGCCGGGAACAAAGGTTTACTGGCTTGTTACCGGTGAGCGGCAGGATGTGTCAGCAGAGGCGACCAAGCGGATGATGCCGGTTGAGCAGGAGAAGGCCGGTGAACTTGCTGGCAGGATGCTTGATGATGACTTCCTTTCCGGCTGTATGGAGCAACTGGAGCGGGAGGGCAAGACAACCGGTATCAACTTCCGCACTGCTGAAGGCAGAAGACGGTATGAAGAGATGAAGAACCCGCCCGAACCTAAGATGGAACGGTAGGGAGTTGTAAAAACCCGGCTTGGATGGCTCCGGGCTTAATGTGCGACACTGGTGACGAAGGAAAGGAAGGTAAAGTGAAGGTAGTAATTTTCGGTTCCGGTTTGATGGCCAGAGCAGTGGCTTATGACCTCATCCGCCAACCAGATGTTAAACAGGTTTTTGTCGTTGATATTGACCGCACCGCTTTGAATCAACTGAAACGATGGCTGAAGAGCCCGAAGGTTAAGACTGTCCAAGCAGATGCTACTGACCGCCAGTTGATTGCACTACTCGCTGAATGTGCGGTTGCGGTCAGTTGCGTCCCATATGAATACAACCTGAAACTGACAAAGATGGCAATTGCTGGTAAAACAAACTTCTGCGACCTCGGCGGGAATAACACTATTGTCCGCAAACAACTGGCACTCAACAAAAAGGCAGAGGATGCAGAAATCACTGTTATTCCTGACTGCGGTCTTGCACCCGGTATTACGAACATCCTTGTTGCCGACGCATTCAATCGGCTTGACCAAACCGATGAGGTGAAAATCAGGGTTGGCGGTCTGCCCAAAAACCCAAAGCCTCCGCTTTATTACCGCCTGGTCTTTTCTGCCCGGGGTCTGCTGAACGAGTATCTTGAACCTTGCCTGGTTCTGCGCAATGGCAGAATTGTCCGGGTTAAACCAATGACCGAACCCGAGGAAATTTCCTTTCCCAAGCCCTTTGGCAGACTTGAGGCGTTTCACACCTCAGGCGGTTCTTCAACCCTGCCCGAAACATTTAAAAAATTAGAAGATATGAAGTGATGGAGTGATGGAGAGATGAGGTCTTCATCCCTTCATCCCCTAATCCCTTCCTCCCTTCCGTGAAAAGGCAATCCCCAGCCAAAGGTTCATTGCCGAACTGCGCAGCCGGGGATTAAACCTGACATGCCGGTTGGGCTAAAATTATAAATGCGAAGGTGGATTCCTGATTGCGCGGGAATGACAGTAAGAGCAAGAGGAATTTTGCTCTTATATGGTTAGCGCCTAAACCCGCTCGGCAAGCAGCTGCGCTGCCTCTTCAAACAGTTCAATATCATCGCGGGTAAATGCATCCGGCTCATTCGCATCAACCGTGATTTCGCCCCAGAATTTTCCCTGCTTGATTATCGGCACAACCAGTTCCGAACGGGTCTCATTAAAGCAGAAGAGATAGCGCGCATCCGCACCGACATCTGGCACCACCTCGGTGCGCATCGTGATTGCCACGGTGCCGCACACACCTCTGCCAACAGGAATTTTCTCAAAACCCTTTGGCGTCTTGCCCTGATATGGGCCCAGAATTAGGTCTTTGCCTATTAGCCGGAAGATTCCGACCCAGTGGAACTTGGGAAAGTTCTTTTTTATCGCCATCACCACCCGCGCCTGGGCATCCTCGCTGCGCTGGCTTGAGCGCACCAGGTGTTTAATTTCATCTATTCGCGCCTGATATTTCATATCATAAACCTCCCGTTTTTCATTATCGGCTCGCCATCGCCATAAACAGTAAACCCTTTTCTCGTGTCGCAGACCATATCCCAGTGAATTGCCGATTTGTTCTTTCCCCCTGTTTCAGGCAGCGCCGCCCCGATTGCCACATGCATCGTCCCGCCGATCTTTTCGTCAAAAAGGGTATTTTTCGTGAAGCGCTGAATGGAGTAGTTTGTCCCGAAGGAAAGTTCACCCACCCGCTTTGCCCCCTCGTCAGTCTTTAGCATTGCCCAAAGCAAATCCTCACCCTTGTCCGCCTTTGCCTCAACCACCCGGCCTTTTTTGAATACCAGCCGGACATTTAAAACCTCCTTGCCCAAGTAAACCGCAGGGAAGTGATAGCGGATTATGCCTTCGGTTTTGTCCTCCTCCGGGCTGGTGAAGACCTCGCCATCAGGGAAATTAACCCTGCCATCGCAGTTGACCCATTTTCTCCCCTTGACGCCAAAGGTGATGTCGGTCTCTTCGCCAACAATCCTGATTGTGCTCAGCCGGTTCAGCTTCTGAATCAGCCGGCGCTGGCGCTCGGAAACCTTTTGCCACTCCTTTATCGGGTTCTTGCGCGTAACCATCCCCGCACGATAGACAAACTCCTGATACTCTAAGAGCGACATCTCCGCATCCTGGGCTGAAGCAGGTGTGGGAAACTGTGTGCCGACCCAGCGGAATTTGCCCTCTGCCTCCCGTCTGAGCATCGTCTCAAAGAGCGGTCGGCGCGCCTGCCGGCTGAGCGCCAGCCTTTTGGCATCAAGGTTGGTCATCTCCCTGGTATTCCAGCCGCCCCAGATAAAGAGCATCGCATCCGCCTGCTCCATCTCCAATTTCTCGCTCGAACTGACAAACCGCAACTGGCGTGCACTCGCATATCTGTAAAAGAGATAGGAAACATCAGGCAGGCTCGCCCGCAATGTCACATTCGCGCCTTTTTTCAGTGCCTCAATGAGCGCTGCCTTGACGAGCTCCCCGGCATTATCTGGTCCGCTGATAACCAGCCATTCGTCCTTTTTTAATTTCAGACTGTAGCGAATCAAAACCCTTGCCAGGTTTTGGACTCTTGGGTCAAACATTTTTCTCCTCCCGTTATCAAAATTTTAGCCTATTCTTTGCCTGCGGGTCAAAAAGAACCCGGCAACTGAGATTAACGCTACCAAAATCCCGAACCCAAACAAAAGCCTGCGCGCAGAAAAGAAATTGGTCAATTGTCCGATTACGAGCGCCGAAATTGCAAAGAGGATATGCAAGAGCCAATCCCGGGTGGAAAAGATTCTGCCCCGAACCTCCTCTTGCACCGCCTCGTGCAGCAGGGTATCCATCCCGATATAAACCGGTGAAAGCCCCAGTCCGGCGATGAATATTAATGGCGCCACCGGTGCAAAACTCTTTGAGGCTGCCAGTCCCGCAACCACCAGCCCCATCAAAAAAAAGGAGAAAAGCATCACCTTGTGCTTTTTCAGCCGGTGACCCAATGCGCCGAACACAAGGGAAGAAAAAAGCAGCCCAATTGAACCGATTGCCGCCACATAACCAACGCCCTTTGTGCCCAGACCAACTCCACCTAATTCGCGACTGGACTGAATAATCGGCACATACAAGACCACTACCGCCGCACCCAAAATAACCATTAAGACAATGGAACAGTAAACAAAAAGAACCGCCGGCGCGCCTTTAACAACCTGCAAAAGTTTCTTGACACTTTGAATCATCCTTGACTGCTCCTTGATGAATATCTCCACCTGCGCCGGTCCGGCTGGCGTCTTATTCCTGTTTTCCGTCAGCCTCTTGAAGATTACAAGGAGCACAACCACCGAGACGAAATAGGTGAAGGCATCAATATAAAACCCTGCGGTCCATGCCGGTCTAATCCCCAGCCGCTGCCACCCGGACCAGTCAACAATCAAACCACCCAAAAACATACCGACGAAGGTCGCCAGTCTGCCGATGATGTTCAAAAATGAATTTGCACCCAAAACTTTGTCAGGGCCGACCAGGTTGGGAATGATTGCGAGACGTGCAGTGTTAAAGAA
>CAZNRV010000004.1:0-3617 GCA_964575495.1 uncultured bacterium | reverse complement strand
CATTCGACGCGAAGCAAGAGAACTGTATCCTGATGACCCTGATGCCCAGCGCCGCTATTATGAAAGTCGTGGTTACTTTGGTGAATCCCAATGGAACTGGGAATCGGATTCAATCAGAATCTACTCTTACTGGCAGACAAGAAAGGCGGCACGCGATGCTGGTATGTTCGTAAGTTTCATTACCGCTGCGGTTGTCCTTAATCGACTCATCAGCCTGCTTGACTGTATCCTCTTTACGCCAGGTCCCTGTATCAGCCAGCGTCTTGAAATCAACCCGAGCCAAAATCAACCAGGCGTGGAATTGCGCTACCGTTTCCGATAGAACAAATGGACGAAACAGAAGTTGATTACCTTGTAATTGGTTCGGGCATCGCCGGTCTCTGGTTTGCTTGGAAGGCTGGACAAAAAGGCAGGGTCCTGATTGTTACCAAGAAAAACAGCGCCGAGTCAAATACCAATTACGCTCAAGGTGGTATTGCGGCTGCGGTAGCAGATGACGACAACCCGCGACTACATTACGAAGACACCATCAGAGCTGGTGCTGGTCTTACCCATCCCGATATCGCTCAGTTAGTAACCGATGCAGGCCCAAGACTGATAAGGGAATTATGGTCGCTCGGTGTCAAATTCTCACTTCTAACTGACAGCAAAGGACAACCACCTGTCTTCGGTCCTCGGTCTTCCGTCTCCTTCTCAACCTCAACCTCAACCTCAACCTTATCCTTTCTTCCTCCCCTTGACCTCGGCAAAGAAGGTGGTCATCGCCGACGCCGAATTGTGCATGCCCGTGATGCCACTGGCTTTGAAATTGAACAAGCTCTGCTAAGAGCGGTGCGCTCCCTTCTCAATGTCAAAATCTGGGAAGAGCATTTCACCATCGATCTCCTGCTTACTGATAACGGTGCCTTTTACGCCGCGCTGGTACTCCAAAACCCAACCGGCAAGCTCAAACTCATTCGCGCAAAAGCCTGTCTCCTTGCTACTGGCGGAATTGGACAGCTCTACCCTCACACAACCAATCCACTCATTGCTACCGGAGATGGCATCGCTATGGCTTTCCGTGCCGGTGCCCAAGTTGCCAATATGGAATTTATCCAGTTCCACCCCACATCCCTCTTTGGTCAGCGGATCGATGACCGTGCTTTCCTTATCTCAGAGGCGGTGCGCGGTGAGGGCGCGCTCCTCAAGACCACAGATGGCAAAGAGTTTATGAATGCCTATCATCCTGATGGCTCCCTCGCACCCCGGGATGTAGTTGCCCGTGCGATTGCTGCTCAAATTTCTCGTCGCAACGATCAATATGTGCTCTTAGATTGCACCAGCATCCCTCACGAAAGATTGCGTCGGCGCTTTCCTAATATCTACGAGACCTGTTTGCGATTCGGCATTGACATCACCCGTGAGCCAATTCCGGTTGTGCCAGCTGCTCATTATGTCTGCGGCGGCGTGGTTGTGAATTCTTGGGGAGAGACAACAATACCACGGTTGTTTGCCGCAGGCGAGTGTGCCTGCACCGGTCTGCATGGTGCCAATCGATTGGCTTCAAACTCTCTGCTTGAGGCGCTGGTTTTTGCTGAAAGGGCGGCAATTAATGCAACGGCTTCCTATTACAATATCAACAAGAACAAAACACCTCTTTTGCCATCGCTCTCAAATCCCCAATCCAAAAGCAAGGGTGAGGAACAAGTGGTCAACATCAAGAGCCGCCTGCGCAATATTATGTGGTCTTATGCGGGCATAGTCAGGTCGGACGAGGGTCTTTTGCAAGGAGGAGACCAACTGAAGGCTCTTTTGGGAGAGGCAGAGGCAATTGGCAGAGTAAATTCAGTCCCGATCCTTGAGATCCGTAACATGCTTTTGGTTGCGCAACTGATAGTGAGCTGCGCCCGGCGCCGGCTGGAGTCGCGCGGGCTCCATTACAATCAGGACCATCCCTTGCCAGATGAACGCTTCGAGCATGACACCGTTATCTCAAAGGCTGAGCTTGAGCCAATTACTTAAAAAGAAAAAGTTATTAAAGCCATCAGCCGGTAGTGAAATTCTGGAAGGTTTTGCCCATTATTTGCTGATTGAGCGTGGTGCCAGTCAGACATCAGTCTACTGTTATCTTGGCGATGTGGCACAGTTCCTCAAGGATCAGCAGGTTGCTACTCACGACCCCTCTAAAATCGAGTCAAACCAGTTACGCAGTTTCATCCGCAAGCTGAGTGATTACGGCTTGGCCAGCTCTACAATCGCACGAAAGTTGATTTCCCTGAGGGCATTCTGCAATTTTCTTGCACAGGAATTTAAAATTCCTGCTCAGGTGGCCCTAGATTTGAAACTGCCAAAGCGAAAACGCCCTTTACCAGCAACCCTCAGTCAGGAGGAAATGGCTGAAATGATTGCAGCCACTGATAAGGTTCCTGACCGTTTCTGGTCATTAAGGGCAAAGGCGCTGCTTGAGGTAACCTATGGTGCCGGGCTGCGGGTTTCAGAACTGTTAAATCTGAGCACAAGTGATATCAACCTGAATGAGCGGTTTGTCCGGGTTATTGGCAAAGGCTCAAAGGAAAGGGTCGTGCCTTTGGGAGAACCTGCCATTAGAGCGGTCAAGGATTATTTAGCAGTTGCCCGTCCTCATTTCACCCGTAATCGGACCAGCCCTTATCTTTTTTTAAACGCTCGGGGCAATCGGTTGACGAGAATGGGGTTCTGGAAGATTTTAAAGACGTGTGTCGGTCTTGCCGGTATCCGACGCAGAGTTACACCGCATACACTGCGTCATTCTTTTGCCACCCATCTGCTTGAAGGCGGTGCTGACCTGCGTGCGGTTCAGGAAATGCTTGGTCACGCCCAAATCAGCACCACCCAGATTTATACCCATATCGACCGCAGTTATCTGCGTGATGTCTACAAAACATATCATCCCCGCGGCTAACATCAGATAACGACCACGCCGAAATTTCCGCGGCAAATTTTGCCAATTATCCTTGAACCGGGAATAGAATCCATTATCTTTTTTGCCCGCTCTGGTTCAGCAAACAGCACCATTCCGATCCCCATATTAAAAGTCCGGTACATCTCCTCATCAGGAACATTTCCCAATTTTTGAATCAGCCGAAATATGGGCAAGGGTCGCCAGGATACCTTTTTGATGATGCAGGCTGTCTCTTCGGAAAGGAGCCGACCGATATTTTCATAGAAACCGCCACCAGTGATATGGGCAAGCGCCTTAATTTCTCCAAGCAGGGGATAGACCAATTTAAAATAGGAGCGATGCGGTCGCAACAGTTCCTCACCCAAAGAGCGTTTTAACCCCTTCAATCTAAAACCGAGCTCAAACCTATTCAATGAGAAAAAGACCTTGCGTGCCAGCGAATACCCATTAGTGTGCAGACCGTTTGAGGGAATCCCGATAGCCACATCCCCGGGTTTCAGCCTTTTCGGGTCAACAATTTTATCCCTCTCAACCACACCGACAATAAAACCTACCAGTTCAAAATCCCCTGAGCGGTAAACATCGGGCATCATTGCGGTCTCGCCGCCAACCAGCGCACAGCCATTCTGACGGCATGCCTTGACCAGGCCTCTGACAATATCAGTCAATTGAGCACTGGCAAGGTCGGAATGGGCGA
>CAZNRV010000003.1:0-1925 GCA_964575495.1 uncultured bacterium | reverse complement strand
ACAAACTGGCACAGGAGGTGTTGAGGCGGTTTAACTCAAGCATCTGCTCACACAAAGGTTTCTGCCTTCCTGCCACCTATGACTCAATTTATTTCTGGCCCAGGACATATCAAGCCCTTGACTCTTTGGTTGCCCACAATGCCAACTGGGTGGCAGTAAATGCCCGCTGGATAATGGCAGATACTGGGGTTGGTTATGACACAATCAGACCAATATCTGGGCACTCACCAGACAGTTCGTCAATCAGGGCGGTGATTGACTCCGCACATCGGCGCGGTCTTTCAGTGGCACTGAGTTGCTACCTTGCTGTTACTAAAGGTGCTTGGTGTGGTTGGCACAATCCAGACCATAATACCAACTGGTTCCGGGATGAGTCGGTTTATGTTTGCCATTGTGCCCGGATTGCCGAGCAGGAAAGTGTTGAGATGCTGACTATCGGCGCGGAGCTAAACCGGACGATGGACAGTTCCTATGAGGCCAATCTCTGGCGGAGGATGATTATTCCTGCGGTGCGCGAGATTTATTCCGGACCTTTGTGTTATGGCGCCTCCTGCGACCCTTTTGTCCATCCAGATTTCTGGGCTGGGATTGACTTCTGTGGGTTTCATCCGTATGTGCAGATGTGTATTCCAGACCTTTACAACCTTGAGGGTAGGCGGGACCCATACCCATGGGATACCTTACATTCCCAGAGACCTGCGGTGGAAGATTTGGTAGATGGGCAAGGAGACCCGGAAAACCCACTGGCATGGAAGCTCAGCCTTATTCCGCACCTTTATGACTCCTGGTATCGGGTGATAGAGAAACCGATTCTTTTTACCGAGATTGGTTATCGCAGTCTGGACAGCACCGCACTGCATCCTGCCTGGGACCACTGGTATGGCTGGACCAGAGTTCCTGCACACGGAGATACAGTAGATACAGTAACACGCAAGAATCTTCATTCGCTCTGCTTCCCGGTTGATACGCTGCTCGGCTATATTGTTGGTGACTCCGGGACAATCCTCAAAACCGTAAATAGCGGAAAAAACTTTGTGGTCTGTCCCTCAGGCACGAGCAGTTCTCTTTATGCGGTTGACTTTCCGAGCCGGGATACCGGTTATGCGGTTGGTGAGGGTGGAATAATTCTTTTGACCACAAATGGGTTTGAGAGTTATGAGAATATTGCGATTGATGGGATGAACATCAGTTATTATTCGGTCTGCTTTCCTGATAATGCCAGCACCGGTTATATTGTTGGCGATGGTGGCGTGATTCTTTTAACCACCGATGGCGGTCAGAACTGGCAGCGCAAGTTCTGCACTTTACCATCAGGTGAGACCCTCAGGCTCAAGTTGCGCTCGGTTTGCTTTGTGCCCTATATCCAGGTTCCCACATCGGTTGGTTATATTGTTGGTGATTCGGGCACGATTCTCAAGACAACCGATGCGGGCTTGTCTTGGCAGAAGTTACCGAGTCCGGTAAGTGTCAATCTCAAAGGCTTGGATTTCATTTTACCCAATCTCGGCTTTGTGGTCGGAGACAAAAGCACACTTTTGAAAACAACCGATGGCGGTAATAGTTGGCAGATTTATTCCTTCCGGACCCGGGAATGGGACTTTAATGCGGTTAATGTGCCGGATTATGATTCGGCACGGTTTGTTGTCGGGACAAAAGGTTTAATTCTGCGCTCAGGTGATGCCTGGAATTTTGACGGCAGTTGCCAGTTTTCCAATACCGGACAAAACCTGAACGATGTCCAGTTCTATCTTGACGGACGTGAAGGTTATTATGAACTGATTGGCTTTGCCGTGGGTGATTCCGGCACAATCCTCAGGGCTTTTTCTGGTGGCAGGATGAGGGTTGACTTTAATGAGCAGGCAAACTGCTATGAGGCGGCATTCCGGGCCTTCTGGGCCGACCGGCAGAACCCGAAACCCCTGGCC
>CAZNRV010000002.1:0-5024 GCA_964575495.1 uncultured bacterium | reverse complement strand
GCTGGATGTCGTGTTGATGGGGACCTATCCTTTGCTGGGCAGGTGGAGTTTGCCAAAGAAAAAGGAGCGGGAAAAAGCGCTTGCGGCTTTGCACGCGGTCGGGCTGGAAAAAACAGCCGGCCATATTGCCGGACATCTTTCCGGAGGTCAGCAGCAACGGTTTTTCCTTGCCCGTGCCCTGATGCCGGAGCCGGAGGTTCTTTTGCTTGATGAACCGACCGCCGGGGTTGATGTGGCAACAAGAAGGCAGATTGTGGAACTGGTCAGCGCTCTGCACCAGGAGCGCAATCTGACCACGCTATATGTTACCCATGATATCAATGAGGTTATGCCCTGTGTGGACCGGTTGATGCTTTTGAATCGCCGGGTCCAGGCATTTGGCGGTTGTGCTGATGTTATCCGTCCTGAGGTGCTGGAGAAACTATACGGGATTAGGGTGCTGGTGCTCGAAGAGGAAAACAGGCGCTATGTGATTGTCGGTGACCAGCATGGCTGAGATGCTCTCTTTTGGCTTTATCCGCAACGCCATTTTGGGTTCGGTTTTAGTGGCGACCGTGGGTTCGGTTATCGGCGTTTTCGTGGTGCTGCGCGGGCTGGCATTCGCTGGTGCGGGTATTGCCCATGCGGCATTTGGGGGCGTGGCTTTGGGGTTTCTCTTGGGCATTGACCCGCTGTTGAGTGCTATCCTTTTCTGCCTCGGAACTGCGGGTCTGATCAGTCTGACCGGCACAAAGGCAAATCTGCGTCAGGATACCGCAACTGGCATCTTTTTCTCCTGGACAATGGCGCTGGGGGTAATATTTCTTGGATTAATGAAGCGGTATGATACCCGAGTTTATGGTTATCTGTTCGGAAATCTCCTGGGGGTGACAAAGGGGAATATCATCCTGATGGCAATTCTTACCCTGTTTGTGATTATGCTTGTCCTTTTGTTTTACAAGGAGTTCAAGTTGCTCGCATTTGATGAGGAGATGGCACAGGCAGGCGGTTTGCCAACCGGTTGGTTGAACGGGCTGCAGTTAGGATTGATTGCGTTGACCGTGGTGGTGTCGATCAAGGCGGTGGGAATAATCCTGATTGAGGCACTTTTAGTTATACCGGCGGCGACCGCTTATCAACTGACCAATCGGTATGGGATGATGTTTGTCCTCTCCTGGATTTTGAGCGTGGGGGCGAGTTTGGGAGGGCTGGTTCTGTCCTATTTATTAAATCTGCCATCGGGTGCGACCATTGTGATGGTTGCGGCGCTGCTTTTTGCCCTGGCAGCGATATTTTCACCCAAAAGGAGGAAGTGCCGGGTATGCGGCAGAGAGGCATAATCTTTTTAACAGTTTTGGGGCTGCTGGGTTGCGGTTCTGGTGGTAATAAAGCGGTGGTGGTTGTGACAACAATTCCAGTGGCAGCGGACTGGGTGAAGCAGGTGGGCGGTGATAAGGTAGTGGTCAAGAGCCTTCTGAAGGGTTATGAGGAACCGCACAGTTATGAGCCAAATCCGAAAGATGCGCAGGTCATTGCCCAGGCACAACTGGTGGTCCGGGTTGGATTGGGGCTGGATGAATGGCTAAATGGGCTGATCGCCAATGCGAAAAACCCGAGATTGAAGATACTGACACTGGCAGAGGGGGTGGAAATTATTGAAGAGGGAGAGGGGAATGGAGAGCACAGGTCGCACGGAGTTCACGAGCAGGGCAATCCGCATATCTGGCTCGACCCGGATGTGGCGAAGATGGGGGTAAAAAGAATCGCCCTAATTCTTGCCGAGATTGACCCTGATAACAGTGGGTTTTATCATCAGAAATCAGAGGGTTACCTTCGGCAACTGGACAGTGTGCAGACGGTGCTGAAGGATATGGTGGCAAATCTCAAGGATAGAAAATTCGTTGCCCTGCATAACTCCTGGCCCTATTTCTGCCGGGGGTTCGGGTTTGAGATGGTTCAAGCAATTGAGCCGTTGCCAGGGCAGGAGCCATCAGCAAAGACGGTTGTTCAACTGGCACAGCGGATGAGAAGGGATTCAGTTCGGGTGATTGTTCTTGAACCCCAGCAGAATCGGGATATCGCCCTGGCACTGGCGCAGGAGGCAAAGGCAAAGATGGTCGTTTTGAGTCAATTTAACGGCACCAGACCGGCTAACAAAACCTATCTCCAACTGCTTGACCATAATGTGAGAATGCTTGTCCAGCAGTTATCTGTTGACAAGTAACGAAATATGGTTATAATTTAGTAGAAGAGACAACAATGTTGTCAGGGCTTTTTGCATGGTTTCTCTTAATAAGTGCCAGTTGGGTTGAAACCAACTGGGTTGATTTCAGTGATGGATTCTATTCTGACAATCTTTATGTTTCCCGTCGTGGTGGCGGCGCAGTTGAATTTCAGTGTCGATATGACATTAATAACGACGGCTGGCAGGATTTGGTAGTTGCTGATGTTGAGGGTCCTTACTTACGGGTGTATTATGGAGACTCTGCCGGTTATAGCATAGCCAAGTCAAGACTTTTATCCATAGTTTATGGAGGTGGATGTGACATTGCCGATTTGGATTGTGACGGAGCTGCAGAACTGGTTCATTCTGGTTGGCATACAGGCGCGTCAATCTATTGGGGTCCGAATCTTAGCGGTCAGGTGCAATTGCTTAATGCCAATGGTGCTGAGACGGTGACAATTGCTGACCTTGACAAAGATGGATGGCTGGATTTGATATTTCCCGGTGAGGATGGCCCGTTAATTATCTACTGGGGTAGCCAGATTGGTTACTCTCCGAGTCGGGCACTTCAGATTGAAATTGGTTATGGAATGGCGCACAATGCTACTGTGGCTGACTTGAATAAAGACGGTTGGCCGGATATTGTTCTTTGCTGCTTTGAAGAAACATCACAGCAACCGATTGTTTATTTTGGACCCAATCGCACATATACAATTGAATGGTTACCTTATCTACCGTCGGGTAGTTATGGGGCACACGGAACTACGGTTGCTGACTTTAACAAGGATGGTTGGTTGGATGTGGTATACAGTGGGTACAACACCATTCAGGCGTCTTATATTTACTTTGGTTCAGAGACAGGATTCAGCACAGCAAATCGGACGATTATTACGCCCGGAAATTGTTATGGTGGCAGCAGCGCCTATGATTTCAATGGTGATGGCTGGCTTGATTTGATATACTTCCGTGGGAATGGTAACTATGGGGGGCGCTGGAAGCCAATAGTATTTTTGAACACACATTCAGACCCCTACTTTACCAATGATGATACAATATTAATTGGACCATATCCTTTAGCTCTTTCCGGCGGGATTATTGCTGATTTGGACCAAGATGGAACAACAGACATCTATGTGAATGGCTACGAGCGCTATGTGTCCAACCCTGTACCGAGTATGGTTTTGTGGGGTCCTGATTTTCTTTCATCAGAGACGCTCCCGGGCGAAGTTGACCATCATGGCGTTTTTAGAGAGCCTGGTAATGTCTATGACCGTTCGTATCAGGAGGAGTATATCTCATCGGTGTTTGATGCCGGAAATGTAACCCAATGGCAGAGAATCTTTTGGGATGATTCAATCCCGACTAGTTCATCTGTGGCAATGACGATTCGCACCGGCAACACGCCACAACCGGATACATCCTGGAGCTGTTGGTTAAATGTAAGTAAGGGCGATTTTATCCCTGATTCAATGGCTTCTCGGTATATTCAGTATCGGGCGATTTTCAGTTATTTTAGTCCGGCAAAACTGCCTATGCTCAATGAGGTAACAATTGATTATGGTCCTGGTCTTGGTGTTGATGTCGGAGTTGAAGCGATACTCGCCCCAAGAGGCACACTTGATTCTGGTGCGCTGGTTACGCCTGCGGCGAGGGTGCGCAATTATGGTAGGCAACCGGCAGATTTTTTGGTGACAATGTTCATCGGTGCCGATTATGTTGCTACTGAAACCATTAGCCTAAGTCCAGCAAATGCGGAAACAGTCAGGTTTTCAACCTGGATTGCCAAGCCGGTCGCAATAGTGCCTGTGGTTTGTTTCACCTCACTTCGAGGTGATGAAAACCCTCTAAATGATACTGCCAAAACCTATGTCTTTGTTGTTGAACGAATCGCCGAACACGACGTTGGCACAATTGGAATAAGCGCGCCCGCCGCTTCTGTTTTAGCCGGTGATACAATCATCCCCCGTGCCATAATTCGCAACTTCGGTAAATGGAATGAACGCATCTTTGGTGTTCGTTTTCGCATCGGCGGCGTCTATGACTATACCGATACAGTGTTTACAAGTCTTCTGCCTGGTGCTTCTCTGGAAATTACCTTTCCACCTTGGATTGCCACTGCTGGTAACTTTGTTGTGAGCTGCTCAACTATGCTTCAGATTGACGAAAATCGAAATAACGATAAACTTACAATTTCCATTCAGAGCGGTCAACGAACGTTGCTATTTATTGAGCCCGACCAGAATGACCAGATGGAGGTGAGTGAAACCAAATCTTACACATTCTACGCTTTGCTTGTAGGTGATGGTGCCGCCATTGTTGAAATTACGCAGCCTTTCGTACCTTCAGGCTGGGGCGTTCAGTTGTATGATTCCACCGGCGCCAATCCCTTGACAGATACTGATGGCGATACAATTCCTGACCTCGGGCTTGTCGTGCCTTGTTGCACAACGAGATTCACCCTGCGGATTGAAGCACCAAAAGGATTTACTGGCGATACCGCATCTTTGGATACCACCACAATAACTGTGCATGGTTTTTTGAGCTCCAAAACTGCAATACAGGATAGTGCTACTTTGAAGATTCGTCTTGTTCTCAATCTTCACATTCACAATTTTCCCAACCCCTTTATTGATTCAACCACCTTCGTCATCGCTCTTCCTGTTGATGGTAAAATTACCTTGACCATTTACAATCGGGCGGGCGAATGTATTCGCAAGCTTCTTGAAAACGAAACCTATCGCGCCGGGGTCCATTACTTAAACTGGAATGGCAAAACTGACCGTAACCGTCTAATTGCACCCGGAACCTATCATTATCTCTT
>CAZNRV010000001.1:0-2558 GCA_964575495.1 uncultured bacterium | reverse complement strand
TTTTTTCTTGCCTGGTTTTGCCATCAGCCCTCCTTTGTCAAACCAATCCTAAGCACAAAGCACCAAGTCCCATGCCCTAAATCCCATACCAGGGGCCACTTTGCACATTTGAATTCAGGATTTAGGAATTGTTTGCGATTTAGGATTTGGGATTTAGGATTTAGTCTCATATTTTTTATACCGGCTCACGCCCTCCTGGTAAAGGTCGGCACCGTAACAATCGTTGACCACAATCACCGGAAAGTTCTCAACCGAAAGTTCCTGCACCGCCTCCGGACCCAAATCCTCATAGGCAATAACCCGGGCAGCACGGACCCGCTGGGAGAGTAGCGCTGCAGCTCCGCCCACCGCGGCAAAATAAACCCCGCAATATTTTTTAAGCGCCTCAATCACCGCCGGACTTCGGTTACCCTTGCCAATCATCCCCTTAAGACCAGCCTCAAGCAGGCTCGGGGTATAAACATCCATCCGGTACGATGTTGTCGGTCCGCACGAGCCAATAACCCTTCCCGGCTTTGCCGGACTTGGTCCAACATAGTAAACCACCGCCCCTATAATATTAAAAGGAAGACTTTCCCCCTTTTCCAGACTATCGGTCAGCCTTTTATGTGCCAAATCCCTTGCGGTATAAATCAAACCGGTAATCTCAACCGCATCACCCGTGCGCAGGCTCTTTACTACATCATCGGTCAAAGGGGTTCTGATCTGTTTAGTTCCAAGTTTCAAGTTCATAGTTGCAAGTTCCAAAAACCAAGAACTGATAACCAAGAACTGATAACCATCTATAATATGGCGCTTTTGTGCCTCTGGGCATGGCAGTTGATATTCACCGCGCAGGGCATCGTGGCAATATGGCAGGAAAAAGCCTCAATAAAAACCGCCAAGGCGGTAACCCTGCCACCAAGCCCCTGAGGTCCAATCCCCAATTTATTAATCTCATCCAACAGCTCCTTTTCCATCTCAGCATAGAACGGGTCCGGATGGGTTGAACCAATCTCCCTTAAAAGCGCCTTCTTGGCAAGCATTGCACACTTCTCAAATGTGCCGCCAATCCCGACCCCAACAATTACCGGCGGACAGGGGTTTGCCTGCGAGCGCTCCACCCTCTCAATCACAAACCGCTTGATGCCCAAAGCGCCATCAGCAGCCGAAAGCATTTTCACCTCGCTCATATTCTCACTCCCACCACCCTTGGGCTGAACAATTATCTTCAATTTATCACCGGGCACGATATCGGTATAAATAATTGCGGGCGTGTTGTTACCGGTATTCTTTCTCCGCAAAGGGTCAGCAACAATCGACTTGCGCAGATAACCCTCGGTATAGCCCTTTGCCACCCCTGCCTGAATTGCACTAGTAAGTTCACCACCCGCAACCCTGACATCTGAACCAATCTCAACCCAGACCACCGCCCAGCCTGTATCCTGACAGATTGGCATCATCTCCTTACGGGCAATCTCCTGATTCTCCAAAAGCTGGCTTAAAATCTCCTTACCGGTTGGCGACTCCTCAATCTCCAGTCCCTTTTTAAACGCCCCAATAACATCATCACCAAGAATACAGTTCGCCTCAACACACAACCGCGCCACCGTATCCCTTATCTCAGCAAACGGTATCGCTCTCATCTCACAGCGCCGGCTCCAACACCCAGGTCTCGGTCCCAGCCGGCAGGCTATCAAGCGAAATCTCCACCTCAGATGAACCGATGCGCTTGGGATTGGGTGCCAGTCGCAAAAACCCATCCACACCCTCAATCTGGAAACCTAACCTTGGCGTCTTGTAGTGCATCGGAATGACCACTCTCGGCTTGATTAGTTCGGTCAGTTTCTCCGCCTCCCGCGCATCAATCGTGAAAACCCCACCCACCGGGATAAGCAAAACATCAACCCTGCCCAGCGCCTTCAAGGTTGCCTCATCCAAAATATGCCCCAAATCACCCAGATGCACGATTCGCAAATTATCAACCTCATAAACAAAAACGGTATTTCTGCCCCTTTCCCTGCCACCGCTCTTATCGTGAAATGTGTCAATACCTGAAATCTTCATCCCGGCAATTGTCCAGGGTCCGTTGCCCTTCAAAACCTGCGGATTGCCCGGCAGATTGGCGCTGCCGCAATGGTCAGGGTGCTCATGACTCACCGTCACCACATCCGCCCTTTCGCCGATTCGCTTATACCCTACCGCATTATCATACGCGCCGGGGACATAGGGGTCGGTGATTATCCTTGTGCCCGTATCCGCGGTGATGAGAAATGCGGAATGACCAAGCCACTTTAGCTTCATTTTTACTCAAGAGTTGGGATTACCGAAACCCTTTTCTTATCCCTCGTCGCCCACTCAAACCGCACCACCCCACAGGTCAGCGCATAGAGGCTGTCATCCTTTGCCCGGGCAACATTTTTGCCCGGCAGAAAACAAGTCCCGCGCTGCCTCACGATGATTGCGCCAGTGCGCACCCGCTCGCTGGCATAAGCCTTGACACCCAAGCGCTGACCTGGGCTGTTGCGACCGTTCTTCGCTGTGCCGCCACCTTTTTTATGTGCCATAATTACTCCTTT